>NZ_JBQEDL010000030.1:0-51101 GCF_052106715.1 Gordonia sp. (in: high G+C Gram-positive bacteria) | reverse complement strand
CACACCTATAGACCCCGCAGCCGAACGCACCCGTCCGCTCGCCGGTCGAGCGAAGCCGAGACCCGCGGCGTACGACGGATCTCGACTCCGCTCGATCAACCGGGATGGCCGGCTCGCGTACTAGCCTCACCGCGGCACGCGCCCCATCCTGCTGGTCGAGCGAAGTCGAGACCCCTGGCGTACGACGGATCTCGACTCCGCTCGATCGACGTGGTTGGCGGGTTCGCGCTCTAGCTCACTTACGTGCGGACGACGGATCTCGACTCCGCTCGATCAACCGAGGTGGCCCGCTCGCGTATAGCCTCACCGCGGCACGCGCCCCATCCTGCTGGTCGAGCGAAGTCGAGACTCCCTGGCGTACGACGGATCTCGACTCCGCTCGATCAACGTGGCCGGCGGGTTCGCGCTGTAGCCTCACAGCGGCGTCCAGCGGATCTCGACTCCGCTCGATCAACGTGGCCGGCGGGTTCGCACTCTAGCCTCACAGCGGCGTCCAGCGGATCTCGACTCCGCTCGACCAACGTGGCTGGCCGGCTCGCGCTCTAGCCTCTCGAACCGGTCGATCAACGGGGAGCGTTGGCGTCTGTTTCTCTCAACGTTGGTTTATCGATCTTTCCGACGGGGTTCTTCGGGACGTCGTCGATGAGGATGATCTCGACGGGGATTTTGATTGACGCGAGTTGTGTTCGCAGCAGTGTGTAGAGACCGTCGACCGTAGTGCTGGCATCCTCGCGCAGAGACACGTAGGCGACCGGAACTTCGCCGAGGACGTCGTGGGGACGGCCGATGACCGCTGCTTCGTAGACGCCGACGTCGGTATAGATGACCGCCTCGATCTCCTTCGGATAGATGTTCTCGCCGCCTCGGATGATCATGTCTTTCACGCGATCGACGAGCAGTAGGTAGCCATCGTCGTCGAACCGGCCAACGTCGCCGGTGCGCAACCAGCCATCGATGATCGTCTCCGCGGTGGCGTCCGGTCGATTGAGGTAGCCAGCCATCACGACGTCGCCCGCGATGAGCACTTCACCGGGCTCGCCGGTCGGCACGTCTACGAGGTTCTCGTCCACTATTCGGATCTGCTGACCAGTCAGTGGCGGGCCCACGGTTCCGGGTTTACGAACGCCGTCGAGTGGGTTCAGAGCGGACGCCGTGGTCGTCTCCGAGAGCCCGTAGCCTTCGACGATCGGAACACCGAATCGACGCTCGAACCGACCGATCAGGTCGGCAGGCATCGGCGCAGCGCCACAGATGCCGAAGCGCAGAGATGAAGTGTCCGGTTGCACTGTCTCCGGAAGCGCGCTCAGCATCGCGTAAATGGCGGGCACCGCGGAGAAGTACGTCGGGCGATGCTTCTCGACGGCCGGGAAGAACTCATCCGGTCTGAACCGTCCGACGATAGTCGCTTGCCCTCCCGCCCGTAACGGGCTCAGGGTCCCGAGCACTACTCCGTTCGCGTGGAACAGTGGCAGCACCAGCAGACTGTGATCGGCTTCGTCGAAGCGGAAGTGATCGACGAAGGTCGCTGTCATCGCATCGATGTTGGCGTGGGTGGTCATCACCCCCTTCGGTTTCCCGGTGGTGCCCGCCGTGTAGATGAGGAGCGCGATGTCTGTGCCCTCGACGTCCACTGCATCGCGATCGTCCCCCGCGTTATCTGCCAGGAGGTCATCGCAGGAGAGTGTCGGGCAGCTCAGCCCGGTGTCGCTTCGCGCGTGGTCGCTGCCTGGCTCGACGACGAGGATCTTCGCTCCGGCGTCTGTGGTCTGGAACTCGATCTCCGGGCCCGCGAGCGCAGGATTGACGGGCGTGACGGCAGCACCCAATCGCCAGGCCGCGAACAATGCGACGACCAGCTCGACACGATTGGACAGCAGCACGCCGACCACGTCGTTGCGCCCGACGCCCGCACTTGCGAGGTGACCGGCCGAACGCCGCACCGCGTCGGCGAAGCCGACGTTCGTCAGTGCAGTGCGGGCGTCCGCCAAGGCAGGGCGGTCGGGAGCAGTTGCGGCCCGTGACTCGGGGAGGCCCGGGACGACGAGAACAGTCACTGTTGCACCGTCACGACGGGTGCCGAGATGAATCCGAACGATCGGAGAACGCCTTCGAGTTCGCGGTGTCCGAAGGCTTGGCATGCAGACGCGAGTCCTACGCGGCGTGGCGGCTGCTGCAGGAGACTGTAGGCCGCGTAGGCCTGCAGGAGTCCGGTCTGCTGGTAGTTGTTGTTGCCGTGGATCACGACGTGTGCGCGACCGAGCGGGCCGGAGGCGTGCACCGAGTCGAGAGACTTGTGCGTCCGTCGGTTCTCGCGTGGAGGCATCGAGTTCATGACTTGCGCGGCCACTGCGTCGAGAGCGGAGTCGCGCTCGTCGGGCGTCATGTCCTTAGTTGCCTCGAGCGCGTCTGCGACGATCACTGGGACGTTCTGCATGAGTGCCGCATTGAACACGCCGCCCTGCGCCTTGCATGTCGACACGCGTGGGTCCCGTTTGAACCACACCGGATGTGAGGTCCCACCCCACGGCAACGACTGCGCGAGTTCGTGCTGGCCGGGAACGATCAACGGCACGAGACCCTGAGCCGGATCGAACGGAACGAATTCGTTCTGTTCCAGGTGGTACGCGGCACCGCCCGCGGCGTTGACGAGGATCGTTCGGGTGGACGCGATCGTCGGACTGCCGCCCCAGAAGACAGCGATGTCGAGAGTGTCGAGGCCGGGGGTCTCGAGGGCGATCTGAGCCGCGATCTCACCGGTCGTATACATCTGCGCGGTTCCCGGTGCGATGAGCAGGCCGGCTGCTGCAAAGCGGGTACCGAACTCCTCGTCGCAGTGGATCAACCAATCCTGTTCGCCGGTGGTGTCCAGGTAGTGCGCGCCCGCCGCGAGGGCAGCTTCGACGACCGGGTCACCGAGCTTCATGAATGGCCCGACGGTATTTAGAACCACCGAGCTGCCGTGGAACAGGTCGGTGAGCGCGGCGACGGTGTGCTCGGTCTCGACCACCTCGTAGTCGGCGGTCTCGATACCGGGGACGTGCGAGTCCATAGATTCTGTCAGTGTGGCCGTACTGCGGCCAGCGGCGGTGAACGGAACGTTGTACTGGCGGAGGAATTCGCAGACGAGTCGTCCGGTGTAACCGGATGCTCCGTAGACGACGACAGGCTTGGTGCTCATGAGATCTCCTTAGGTGAGGTCGGGGGAGTGTAGACGAGGTCGTTCGTATCGTTGGGGCGCTCGTGCGGACTCACATGCCCATACCGCCGTCGACGGGTAGGCCTGCTCCGTTCACGAAGCGTGCGGCGTCGGACGCGAGGAAGACGACGGCGTCGGCCATGTCGCCGACCTCGCCGAGCCGGCCGCTCGGCGTGAGTCCGACGACGGCCTCGACCGCCTCCTGCGTGGAGCCGAAGAGGCCGAGATCAGCCATGTCGCTGGCGAGGCCCGCGCCCATCTCGGTGGGGACCAGCCCGGGGTAGATGCAGTTGACGCGGACCCCGTAATCGAGTTTTCCGGCCTCCATCGCGGCGACCCGAGTCATCCGGTCGATCGCGGACTTGGTCGCCGAGTAGATCGCGATGCCAGGGAAGGCAATGGTCGCTGCGACCGACGCGACATTGATGATCACCCCGCCGTGGCCCGCCGCTCCGCCCGGTCGCATCGTCCGGAGTGCGTGTTTGATGCCGAGGGCGGTGCCGAGAACGTTCACGTCGAGCTGGCGCCGGACGTCGTCGGCGGAGAGCTCGGTCATCAGAGCGCTGATCTCGACGCCCGCGTTGTTGACGACGATGTCGAGTCCGCCGAGCTGCCCGGTCGCGGCTGCGATCGCTGTCGACCAGCTTTCGTCGTCGGTGACGTTGAGTGAGACGGCTCCGTGGCCCGAACCCAGTGAATCGGCGACGGCGCCCGCGGCGTCGGTCTGCAGGTCTCCGATCAGCACTTTGGCGCCTGCGGCCGCGAGGGCGCGTGCCATGCCCTCGCCGAGGCCTTGGGCCCCGCCGGTCACCAATGCTCGCCGTCCAGTGAGGTCGAATGCGTTCATGAGTCGCTCCCTTGTCTCCGTTTAGTGGCGTGTGCCACACTACCGAAGTCTGGACGAGCGTCAAGAGAAAACCTGGACGACTGTCAAAACACTCGACAGCCTGCGGGTCCAGATGTTCTTGTGCCGGTTATGCTCGGATGATGAAGAGTGCCAGAGGAGGACCGATGACGATCGAAGCCGAGACGGCGAGCGAGCCGATCGCAAAAGCTGGGTCTCCGGCTGAGCGCGGCGTCGGCCGACGGGTCAGCAAGGTAGCGACGAAACGGGATGAACTCGCGCGCGCGGCGTTCAAGACATTGTCCGAACTCGGTTACGCGGGAGCGAGTCTCCGCGAGATCGCAGCGAATTCCGAGTACAGCCACGGTGTGCTGCATTATTACTTCTCCGACAAGCTCGACTTGATCTCGCACTGTGTGTCGCTCTACAAGAGCGAGTGTGTCGCCTCATACGACGATGTGCTCGACGACGTCGACGATGCGCAGACGCTGCGCGAACGATTCGTCCAGCGACTGGTCGCGACGATGGCAGGCGACCTACCGACTCACAAACTGTGGTACGACCTGCGGATTCAGGCATTGTTCGAGCCGTCGCTACTCGACGGGGTGCGGGAGATCGACGCAGAACTCGAGGCGATGATCTGGCGAGTGGTCTCACGGTATGCGGAACTCGCAGGCAGTGACCCGCTTCTGGACCCCGGCGGTGTCTACGCCGCGTTCGACGGTCCCTTCGAGCGGGCCGTCCGCCGGTCCGCGGTGGGGGAGGACGGCGTCGGCGCAGAGTTGGCGGCGCAGTTGGACGGGCTATTGGCCGCACTCGTCCCCACGCGTTCCTGACGTCCCCGGACAGTCTCGGCGTCACCGTGATCGCCTACACTCGGCGACTGTGAGACTCGTGATTGCCGATTGCCAGGTCGACTACGTCGGCCGTCTGACCGCGCACCTGCCGATGGCCAAGCGGCTTATCCTCGTGAAGTCGGACGGCTCGGTGAGCATTCACGCGGACGACCGAGCGTTCAAGCCGCTGAACTGGATGAGCCCACCGTGCTGGATGTCCGAAGAGGCTCCTGCCGAGGGTGTCGACGCCGAGGTGGTCTGGGTGGTCACGAACAAGGCGGGGGAGCAGTTGCGGATCACGGTCGCGTCGATCGAGCACGACTCTTCTCACGAACTGGGGCTCGACCCCGGGTTGGTCAAAGACGGCGTCGAAGCGCACCTGCAGGAGTTGCTCGCCGAGCACGTGACGACTCTCGGCGAGGGCTATACGTTGATCCGTCGCGAGTACATGACGGCCATCGGCCCCGTCGACATCCTGTGCCGCGACGCGGACGGGGCGACGGTGGCGGTCGAGATCAAGCGTCGCGGTGAGATCGACGGCGTCGAACAGTTGACCCGGTACCTCGACCTTCTCAACCGTGATGCGACGATCGCCCCGGTTTCCGGAGTCTTTGCCGCACAGGTCATCAAGCCGCAGGCACGGACACTCGCGACTGATCGCGGAATCCGTTGTGTGACATTGGACTACGACAAGCTTCGCGGTACCGAGAGCACGGAGTTCCGGCTGTTCTGAGCCGAGTCAGGCGCTCGCCGACGTGTGCCCGCTCTTGCCGCGACCCGACGCGCCGAAGCGTTGCTCGTCGTAGGCGTCGAGCGAGTACTCGTCGTCGACAGCGTCTAGGACGTCGGTAGCCTCGGTCGCCCGAGGATCGTCAAAAGGGGCGTCGTCGGACGCGTTCTCCTCGACCTCGCTGCCGTCGCCCGTCGTGAAACGGTCGCGACCCGATAGCGTGCGGTTGAGGAGCTCTAGATCGTCGGAGTCGGTGAGCGACACCAGATCCTGCTCGTCTCCCGACAGCGTCAGCGCCTCCGGCAGATCGACGAGGTGCTGCCGAAGGGCATCCAAGTGATCGAGGATCTGTCCGTGTGCGTCATGGGCGGCGCCCGCGAGTTCGCGGGAGCGTGCCAGGCGGTTCATCGAGATCGAGTGAGCGGCGCCCCGGAGGCGAGCGGCCTCCGACTCTGCTTCGTCGAGAATCTCCTGTGCGCGTCGGCGCGCGTCAGCGAGCGCATCCGCGGCTTCCTGTCGGGTCCGCTCGGCTTCGGTGTCGATGTCGGCGGCACGTTTCTCGGCATCGGTGATCAGTGAGTCGGCGTGATCCTGTGCCAGTTCCTTGGTCCGCGCGGCTTCGGCGGAGGCGTCCGAACGCTCCTGGTGTGCGTTCTGGCGAGCGATGCTCAGCGTCTCGTCGGCTTCGTCGCGGGCGTTCGCGCGGAGCTCTGCGGCCTCGTCGGTCGCGAGTTGAAGCATGCGCGACACTCGATCGCTCATGCCTGCCACTGTGGTCGGCGGCACCGAGAGGGCGTCGACCTCCCGTTGGAGCTCGTGCATCTGAGTGCGAGCTTGCTCGAGCCGGTCATGCAACTCGTCGGCGCTCGCGTGCGCGGAGTCGCGGTCGGCCGCCATCATCTGCATCTCGGCGTCGAGCCTCCGGAGGTGGTCGGTCACCTGGTCGCGGTCGTAGCCGCGCATGACGATGGGGAACGGGCTCTGACGCTGACCAGGATTAGACATGTCTCAATTGTAGGACGACGAGCTCGCGAGACACCGGACCCGCTGCCCTGTGTCTCGCCGCAGTTTGGTAAAGGGGCGTCCCGTCAGTGCTCCGCGGGCTCGACGAGCTCGAGGAGCACGCCGCCAGCGTCCTTCGGGTGGACGAAGTTGATACGCGAATCAGCGGTTCCACGCTTGGCCGCCGGGTACAGCAAGCGGACTCCCGCATCGGTCAGTCGAGCCGTCACCGCGTCGAGGTCGGTGACGCGCACTGCCATCTGCTGCAACCCGGGACCGTTTCGGTCGATGAACTTGGCGATCGTCGACTGCTCGTTCAACGGTGCGAGCAGTTGAATCAGTGCGCCGGAGCCACCGCGCGGACCGACCATCGCCTCACGCACCCCTTGGTCCTCATTAATCTCCTCGTGGAGGTTCTCGAAACCGAAGTTCTCGAGGTACCACGCAGCCGACGCGTCGAGGTCGGTGACGGCGATGCCCACGTGATCGATGCCCACGACGAGGTCGCCCGCAGCGGCCAGTGCGCCATCGTTCGGGGTGGTGGTGTTCACATGCTCGGATGCTGAGTTACTCATCTCCTAACGGTAGCTTGGAAGGGACTACGCACTGTTTTCGACTAGGAGTTGGCTGAATGTCCGACAACACCACCGTCATCGTCTCCGGCGCTCGCACGCCGCTCGGACGCCTCATGGGATCACTGAAGGGGCACTCCGGCGTCGACCTGGGTGCGGTCGCCGTGAAGGGCGCTCTCGCGCGTGGCGGAGTCGACCCCGACGTGGTCGACTACGTGATCATGGGTCAGGTGCTCACCGCAGGCGCCGGGCAGATGCCCGCACGGCAGACCTCGGTCAAGGCGGGCATCGGCTGGGATGTTCCGGCGTTGTCGATCAACAAGATGTGCCTGTCGGGCATCGACGCGATCGCATTGGCCGACCAGCTGATCCGCGCGGGCGAGTTCGACTGCGTCGTCGCGGGCGGGCAGGAGTCGATGACGCAGGCCCCGCACCTGCTTCCGGGCAGCCGTGGCGGCTTCAAGTACGGGAACACCGAACTCGTCGATCACACCGCGTACGACGGCCTGCACGACGTTTTCACCGACCAGCCGATGGGCGCCCTCACTGAGCAGGGCAACGATACCGACGGATTCACCCGCGAAGAGCAGGACGAATTCGCCGCGCGGAGCCACCGCTTGGCCGCTGCCGCAGCCGCCAACGGCGTCTTTGACGACGAGATCGTCCCGGTCGAGATTCCGCAGCGCAAAGGCGACCCGATCTCCTTCACGACCGACGAAGGCGTGCGCGCCGACACCACCGTCGAGTCGTTGAGCGGCCTGCGTCCGGCCTTCGCCAAGGGCGGCACCATCACCGCAGGCAACGCGTCGCAGATCTCCGACGGTGCCTGCGCCGTCGTCGTCATGAGTAAGAAGAAGGCCCAGGAGCTGGGTCTGTCCTGGCTCGCTGAGATCGGCGCGCACGGCGTCGTCGCGGGGCCGGACTCGTCGCTGCAGCAGCAGCCTGCCAACGCCATCCTCGCGGCGTGCGAGAAGGAGGGCATCACGCCTGCCGATCTCGACCTGATCGAGATCAACGAGGCGTTCGCCGTAGTCGGCCTCGCATCGACCAAGACGCTGGGCGTCGACCCGGAGATCGTCAACGTCAACGGCGGCGCGATCTCGCTCGGCCACCCGATCGGCATGTCCGGCGCCCGCATCGCGTTGCACCTGGCTCTCGAGCTCGCTCGTCGCGGCGGTGGCGTCGGGGCGGCGGCTCTGTGCGGTGCAGGTGGCCAGGGCGACGCCCTGATCGTCCGCGTCCCCAAGGCGTGATGACCATGAAAGACTTCTTCACTCTCACCACCCCGGCCAAGTGCTTTCGCTTCATCGCCGTTGTCGAAGCCATTACGTGGGCCGCGCTGCTGATCGGTATGGCGTTCAAGTACGGCGGCGGGATCGACAGCGCGGTGCGATACCCCGGTATGGCCCACGGTGCGGCGTTCGTCGCCTACCTGGTGATCACGCTCTGGGCCGCATACGCATTGAAGTGGAATTTCAAGACTCTCGTCCTCGCGGGCATCGCTGCGATCCCGCCGTTCTTCTCGGTGTGGTTCGAGGTGTGGGCGCGACGCAATGGTCACCTCGGCGAACTGTCGCATGATGTGACGGCACGTGGCGACGACGACGTCGATCGTGACAAACTGGCGGTGTGAGCAGTCCTATGAATCGTCGGCAGGCCGCAGCGGCGGCCATGCAGCAGGCAAGCACCATGTCGGGTGCCGTTGACCTGTCCGTCCTCAAAGAACGTGCCGAAGCTCAGCGGTCGCGGGCCGCTGCGCCCGCTCCACAACCCGGTGCCGAGCCGGGCGCGCCGGGGCAGGTCCCTCAGGGAGCGTCGATCATCGATGTCACGGAGGCCACGTTCGAGACGGACGTCGTTGCGCGATCCGATCAAGAACTCGTCATCACCCTCCTATGGGCGGGGTGGAGCGAGCCGAGCGTCCAACTCGCGCAGCTCCTCCAGGAACTCGCCGTCCGGGCTGCGGGTGCGTGGACGTTGGCCCGCGTCGATGTCGACGTCGCACCACGAATCGCGCAGGCCTTCGGTGCGCAGTCGGTGCCGATCGCCATCGCTCTCGCCGGCGGACAGCCGGTGTCGGCGTTCGACGGTCGTCAGCCGCTCGAGCAGGTCGGTGCGTGGCTCGACGAGATCACGTCGAAGATGGGCATCCCGAGTCCGGACACCGAGCCGGAGCCGGAGCCCGAGGACGATCCGCGGATGGTCGCGGCCGAGGAGTTGCTGAACTCCGACGACCTCGAGGGCGCGTTGGCCGCGTACCAGGCGATCCTTGCGCTGGAACCCGAGAACGTCGAGGCTGCGGCGATCGCGCGGAACGTCGAGTTCACGATTCGCGCGAAGCAGCACGACCCGACGATCTTGGAGACCGCGGAGCCCGGCGACGTCGACGCGCAACTGGCGGCTGCCGACGTGCTACTACTCGGTCAGCGTCCAGAGCAGGCGTTCGACCGCATCATCGACGTGGTGCGCGTATCGGACGGCGACGACAAGGCGCGGGCGCGCACGCGGCTCCTCGAGCTCTTCGAGTTGTTCGATCCGGCCGAGCCGTTCGTCGTCGCCGCACGCCGGAAACTAGCGGCCGCGCTGTACTGACACGCGGCGGGTTCAGGCCGGGGCGAGCCAGAGCGACGAACGCGCGGGGAGCGTCAGGTCCGCACTGAACCCGCGCCCGTGAGCCGGGCGGTCGTGTGCTTGCACCGACCCGAGGTTCCCCACGCCCGAACCCCGGTACTCCAGAGCCGCGGTGTTCAGGACCTCCCGCCACCGTCCACCGCGGGGCAGACCTGTCCGGTACTCGTACAGGTCCTCGTCGGAGAAATTGAACACACACGCGAGGGCGCCGTCGCCCGTGGGATCGAGCCGTAGGAACGCGACCACGGAATGCTCGGTGTCGCTGGTATCGATGATCTCCAGCCCCGCAGCGTCGGCGTCGCCGGTGTATAGCGCTGGCGAGGCGAACATGATCCGGCCGAGATCTCGGACGAGCCGTGCGATACCGCGGTGGGTGGGCCCATCGTCTCGGTGCAGGGCGGGCCAGTCGACGCCGACGTGATCGGACCATTCGTCGATCTGCCCGAACTCCTGCCCCATGAAGAGCAGATTCTTGCCGGGATGTGCCCACTGGTAGGCCAGTAGCGCGCGGACGTGGTCGGCGCGCCGTTCACCCGCACCGGGCATGCGGGTGGTCAGCGTGCCCTTGCCGTGCACCATCTCGTCATGACTGAGCGGCAGGACGTGCCGCTCGCGGACCGCGCTGGTCAGCGAGTCCAGAAGCAGTGGGTTGCTCGCACCGCGCTGCGCAGGCGGTGTGCCGACGTAGTCCAGGGTGCGGTGCATCCAGCCGAGGTCCCATTTGAAGTCGAAGCCGAGCCCGCCGCCGGAGGTCGGTGCGGTGACTCCGGGCCACGCGGTGGACTCTTCGGCGATGACCACGACCCCGCTATGGCGTCGATGGACCATGTCCGTGAGCTCCCGGAGGAAGTCCACCGCCTCCTCATTGCGATGGCTGCCGTCGACCGCGGGCCGCCACTGGCCAGGTCCCCGCGAGTAGTCGCGGTACAGCATCGCGGCGACCGCGTCCACGCGCAGTCCGTCGACGTGGAACTCGTCGCACCAATATCGCGCGCTTGCCAGGAGGAAACCGCGGACCTCGTCGCGTCCGAGATTGAAAGCGTAAGTGCCCCAGTCGGGTTGGTCGCGTCGCAACGGGTCGGCGTGCTCGTAGAGCGCGGTGCCGTCGAACTCGCCGAGCGCGAACGGGTCCTTCGGGAAATGAGCGGGAACCCAGTCGAGGATCACGCCGATCCGTCGTGAATGCAGATGGTCGACGAGATACCGCAGGTCGTCAGGTGCGCCGAATCGAGCGGTCGGCGCGAAGAACGAACCGACCTGATAGCCCCACGACGGACCGTACGGGTGTTCGGTGAGCGGCAGCAGTTGCACGTGCGTGAAGTTCAGATCGACAACGTGGTCGGCGAGCAGATGCGCTGCACGCCGATAGTCCAGCCCGGGCCGCCAGGAGCCGAGGTGGACCTCGTAGATGCTCAGGGGACGGCTCGCCGGATCGCCGTGTGCGCGGGCGGTCATCCACTCCTCGTCACGCCACGAATACTCGGAGACCGCGTCGACTATCGACGCGGTCTCCGGTGGACACTGCGTGCGGTGGGCGAGCGGATCGGCCTTGTCGCGGAGGAGTCCGTCGGCGCCGACGATCCGGTACTTGTAGCGATCACCGACTTGTGCGCCCGGGACGAAGAGCTCCCAGACGCCGTCGTGCCGGACCATCGGGAACTGTTGGCCGCCCCACGAGTCGAAGTCGCCGAATACGGTGACTCCGCGCGCATTCGGCGCCCACACGGCGAAATCGACACCGTCGATCGACCGTCCGGAGTCGGTGTCGCGGCGGCTGGGGGTTGAGCCGAGCATGTCGACGATCGTGTCGCCGCCCGCCCGGATGACGTCTCGATCGGCGTCGGTCAGTCGCGGTCCGAATCGGAAGGGATCGTCGAGGGTCACTGGACCGGAGCCGTAATCGACCTCGTACCAGTAGTCGGCACCGGGACGGTCCGCTTGCCAGAGCACATCGCGGATCTGATGTAGCGGCGTCCTCGCGCCAGAGGACGCGACGGCCTCGCCGCGGACGATGCCGGGCAGCAGTGCGTGCACCCGCACCGACGGCCCGTCCCGGTGCGCGCCGAGGATGCGGTGCGGGCTCGGATGGGTGCCCGCGAGGAGTCGGCCGATCCAGTCGGTCATGATCGGCTCGACGCCAACCTCGTCAACGCGGCCGTGACGGCCTTCAGGTCGCGCGTCTTCCAGAACGGTGGCAGCCCCGCCATCAGATAATTGCCGTAGCGAGCGGTGGCGAGTCGGGGATCGAGGACGGCGACCACACCGCGGTCCGACGTCGAACGGAGGAGCCGGCCTGCGCCCTGCGCCAGCAGCAGTCCGGCATGATTGGCAGACACGGTGAGGAAGCCGTTGCCCCCGAGAGCGTCCACATCGCGTTGACGCGCCGACAACAGTGGGTCGTCGGGGCGCGGGAACGGGATCCGGTCGATCATCACCAACTGCAGTGAACGTCCCGGGACGTCGACGCCCTGCCACAACGACAACGTGCCGAACAGACACGTCCGCTCATCGTCGGCGAACGTCCGGATCAGCGTCGACGTCGCGTCTTCGCCCTGGCACAGGATCGGGAAGTCGACGCGGTCGCGGAGTTGTTCGGCGGCCTCCTTCGCCGCGCGCATCGACGAGAACAGCCCGAGCGTCCGCCCACCTGCCGCCGTCATCAACTCGACCATCTGGTCGAGGGTCGCCGGAGCGATACCGTCGCGGCCGGGCGGCGGAAGTCGATCGGCGACGTACAGGATCGCCGATCTCGGGTAGTCGAACGGCGAGCCTGCGTCCAATCCGCGCCAGCCTGCGCCTTCGGCGTCGTCGCCATGTGTCGGGAGGCCCCAGGTGCGCGCGAGGGCGTCGAAACTCCCGCCCAACGTCAAGGTCGCGGATGTGAGAACCACCGTCGAGTCGGTGAACAGGGACGTTCGCAGCAGACCCGCGACCGACAACGGCGCGATCCGCAACGTGTGGCGTGTGTTGTTGCGGAAGTCGTCGACGGACTTCCACACGACGTCGAACCGTTTGGTGATGTCGGACTCGCCGAACACCGTCAGGGTGCGGACGACGCTGTCGTGCAGGGACTCGGTCGCCGACATCGCCATCTGGCGGGCGGCCGCGGCCTCCGGATCAGTACCCGGTTTGGCCGGTCCGATCTCGCTGCGCGCGTTCCACAGTCGATCGCGCAGCGACGCGAGGATCTCGCCCGCACCGTTGGGCAGACGGGTCCACTCGCCGTTATGCGTCGCCTCGAGCAGGATGCCGAGTTGCTCGCCTGCGCCGATCAACGAGTCGGCCGTCTCGTCGGACACGAGCTTTCCGAGACGACGGGCGACGATGGTGACGCCCGCGGCGGAGATCTCCTCGGTCGTCACCGACGTGATGCGATCGACCAACTCGTGGGCCTCGTCGATCACCACGACCCGGTGCTCGGGGAGGATCGTCGCCGGACTCATCGCGTCGATCGCGAGCATCGCGTGGTTGGTGACGATCACGTCCGATGCCCCGGCTTTACGACGCGCGAGTTCGGCGAAGCAGTCGTCGCCGTACGGACATGCGTTGGCGCCCAGGCATTCACGCGATGTGACGCTCACCTGTCGCCACGAGCGGTCCGAGACGCCCTGGGGGAGGTCGTCGCGGTCGCCGGTCTCGGTGTCCGACGTCCACTCGCGCAGCCGGGTGACCTCTCGGCCCGTTCGTGACAGTTCGAAGGCGTCGAACAGTTCGCTGTCGGGCTCGTCGGCGACTCCGGAGTGCAGCTTGTTCAAGCACAGATAGTTCGCGCGCCCCTTGAGGATCGCGAAGAGAGGCTCGCGACCCAGCGGTTTCGTCAGCGCGGTCGCCAGCCGCGGTAGGTCGCGTTCGGTGAGCTGACGCTGCAGTGCGATGGTCGCCGTCGAGACGACCACCGTCTCGTTCGATTCGACGGCATGCCGGATGGACGGGACCAGATAGGCCAACGACTTGCCGGTACCTGTACCGGCCTGCACGGCCAGATGCTCGCCGTCGTCGATCGCGGTGGCGACGGCGGTCGCCATCGTCACCTGTCCGTCTCGGCGGGTGCCGCCGAGTTCGGATACCGCGTGGTCGAGGAGTTCGGGGACCTCTGGAACGCTCACTGGGCAGGGGCGCCGGTGTGCAGCAGTGTTCCGGACACCTCGACGCCTGCCTCGCGGAGTTCACGCAGTGCGGTCTGTGTGGTCTCCTCGGCAACGGCTGCGGTGAAGTCGAGCAAGACGCTCGTGCGGAAGCCGTTGCGGGCGGCGTCCACAGCGGTCGCGCGGACACAGTGATCGGTGGCGACGCCGACGACGTCGACCGCTTTGACTCCGTGGGCGGTCAACCACTCGGCGAGCGGCGTCCCGTCGGCGTCTTCGCCCTCGAACCCCGAGTACGCGGCCGAATAGGCGCCCTTGTCGAAGACGGCCTGGAACGGCTCGGTGTCCAAGCTCGGGTGGAACCCGACGCCGTCGGTGCGAGCGACGCAGTGCGGGGGCCACGAGTCGACGAAGTCGGGGTCGTCGGAGAAGTGCGATCCGGGGTCGATGTGGTAGTCGCGGGTGGCGACGACGGTCGAATAGTCTCCGCTGATCGAGTTCACGCCGGCAGCGACGGCCGCCCCGCCCGTGACGGCGACGGAGCCTCCTTCGCAGAAGTCGTTCTGGACGTCGACGACTATCAGGGCTCGATTGGTGGACATCTACTTCTCCGGTCGGCTGACGTGTCGGGTGACTACTGCGGGATCGCCGTGGCTCAGGCCGAGCCCCTCCCAGGGGAGCGACACGAGGCCTCGCGCGAGATGCTCGCGGGCGTCGGTGAGCGTCGGCACGTCATCGACGACGCGGCCACCGCGCACCAGTGGGATCTGCAGGTCTCTCACTTCTAGGCTACCGAGGCCGCTCACCGCGTCGTCGCCCGCCACACCGGCTCCGGTCACGATGATCTCCTCCACGATCGTGCCGGTGTCGCGGGCGGCGCGCAGTGCACGCTTGGCTCCGCCGTGGCTCTCCTTGTGACTTGAGCGTTTGGCGACCGGAACGCCGTCCACCTCGACGAGCTTGTAGACCATTCCCGCGGTAGGCGCCCCACTGCCGGTGACCAGCGAGGTCCCGACGCCGTAGGTGTCGACGGGTTCGGCGCGCAGGGATGCGATCGCGTACTCATCGAGGTCGCCGGAGACGACGATCTGGGTGTTCGTCGCGCCGAGATCGTCGAGCTGGGCGCGTACTTGACGGGCGAGGACGCCGAGGTCGCCCGAGTCGATGCGGACCGCGCCGAGTTCGGGGCCCGCCACCTCGATCGCGTTAGCGACGCCTCGCGTGATGTCGTAGGTGTCCACGAGCAGTGTCGTCCCGATGCCGAGGGCGTCGACCTGGGCGGCGAACGCGGCCTTCTCATCGCTGCCATCGGCAGTAGCGAACGACAATGTGAACGCGTGCGCCGCGGTGCCCGCGCTCGGGACTCCGTAGGTCCGAGCGGCTTCCAGATTGCTGGTGGCCGTCAGGCCCGCGATGTACGAGGCGCGCGCCGCGGCGACTGCTGCCCGTTCGTGGGTGCGTCTCGAGCCCATCTCGATGATCGGCCTTCCGGCCGCCGCGCTGACCATTCGGGCCGCGGCCGATGCGATCGCGCTGTCGTGATTGAGGATCGACAGGATCACGGTCTCCAGAACCACGCCCTCGGCGAAGCCGCCGCGCACGGTCATGATGGGGGAGCCGGGAAAGTACAGTTCGCCTTCGCGGTAGCCGTCGATGTCGCCGGAGAATCGGTAGTCGGCGAGCCAGTCGAGAGTCGGCTGATCGACCACGCCGCGCAAGGCCTCGATCTCGTCGTCGGAGAAGCGGAACTGCGCGAGAGCCTCCAGGACACGGCCGGTCCCGGCGACGACGCCGTACCTTCGTCCGTCGGGGAGTCGACGAGCGAACACCTCGAAGACGCACGCACGATCGGCACGCTCGGCCTTGATGGCCGCGGAGATCATGGTCAGTTCGTAGTGGTCTGTCAGCAGCGCGGTACCGGTCACATTCGCTACCCTATTACTCATGGTGCGCGATGAGTCGACGCCGGGCACGAGCACCGGTACCGCGGTGGCAGAACCCGCGGTCGAAACGGATCGACCGTGGGTGACGATCGTGTGGGACGACCCGGTGAACCTCATGAACTATGTCGCGTACATCTTCCAGAAACTGTTCGGCTATTCGGAGGTACGAGCTCGCGAGCTGATGATGCAAGTGCACAACGAAGGCAAGGCGGTCGTCTCTTCGGGCGACCGGACCAAGGTCGAGGCCGACGTCCGCAAACTGCATGCGGCAGGGCTCTGGGCGACGATGCAGCACGATTCGTGAGGCGGCGCCGATGAGGACGTGGCGCCGGACCGGAAGTGGAGCTCAGGCGCGGATCTGCTCCAATCTGGAGAGCTACGAGTGCCAACTGCTCGCCTCCATGATCGAGTCGATCTCCGACCTGCTCGTCGAACGCGTCGACTCGGCGCCGAACGACGAACTGTCGGCTATCACCGGGATCGCGACCGGCCATACGCGCGCACCAGAAGACGTGACGATGGGGCGGCTGCTACCCGATTTTCACCGGCCCGACCAGGAGGACGAGTTGACGGCGGCGTCGCTCGCCTCCGACCTCAACGGCGGTCTGCGTAGTGTCAACGAGCCGCGGATCATCGACGCCAAACTCGACGCCGCGCGCACCGTCCTCGACACCCTGCCGCCCGATGGCGGAGACATCCGCCTCACCGAGGCGGAGGCCGACCGCTGGCTGGCTGCCCTCACCGACGTGCGGTTGGCACTCGGCGCGATGCTGGGCATCGACGACCAGCCGATGAGGCTTCCACCCGACCATCCACAGGCCGCGCACCGCGACGTCTACGACTGGCTGTCGGTGGTCCAGGGACTGCTCGTCGAGGCGCTGATGGCCGATGAATGGACGCAATCGGACTGGGACGTCCTCGAGTGACCGCCGGAGGATCGCTGTCTCGCGCGGGCAACCGCATCACCGACGTCGCCGGGATCGGCGTCGGACACCACCACTTGATCGACGACGACGTGGTCGTCGCCACTGCGACGGAACCCGGCTCGGGGTGGGCGTCGGGTTCCACCGTGGTCACCGTCGCCGACGGCGCGACGACAGCCGTCGACGTGCGCGGCGGCGGGCCGGGCACCCGGGAGACGGACCTGCTCGAACCAGGGAACAGCGTGCGGGGCGCAAACGCGATCGTCCTGACCGGCGGCAGCGCGTACGGCTTGTCGTCGGCAGACGGTGTGATGCGTGGTCTCGAGACCGCGGGCATCGGACTGCCGATGGACCGACAGGGGCACGTGGTTCCGATCGTGCCCGCCGCCGTGATCTTCGATCTGCCCGTCGGGCGCTGGGAGAACCGACCCGACGCCGAGTTCGGGGAGCGTGCGCTCGCTGCCGCGGGCGCCGATTTCGCCGTCGGGTCAGTGGGTGCGGGCGCGGGCGCGCGCGCAGGAGTCCTCAAAGGCGGGGTGGGAACGGCTTCGCTCACGGTGACCGAGGGGCCTGCGCGCGGACTGACGGTCGGTGCACTCGTCGTCGCCAATCCCGTCGGGCAGGTGGTCGACCCCCAGACCGGGCTGCCGTGGGGCCCGGACGATCTGACCCATCACGGGCTGCGTCGACCCGCCGCCGCCGAACTGACCCGACTGCGGGCGCTCGAAGCGAAGGGGTCGGTCCTGAACACGACGATCGGTGTCGTCGCGACCGATGCGACGCTGTCGGTGCCCGCCGCACGACGGCTCGCGATGTCCGGGCACGACGGCCTCGCGCGTGCGGTGCGTCCCGCGCACTCGCCGCTCGACGGGGACACACTGTTCGCGGTCGCGACCGGCGAGCGTACCGCCGACCCGGACGTGGCCGTAGACATCCCACCCGGCATGGAGTCCGACATCGCCGTCGTCGCCGCACTCGCCGAGGCGTCGGCGACCGTCGTCCAACGCGCCATCGTGTCGGCAGTGGTCAACGCGACCGGTGTCGCCGGCATACCCGCCTACCGCGACGTGCTCGCGTCGGCGTTCGTGGACGGTCTCGTGTTCGGGCCGGGGGATCGGTGAGCGCGCAGTTCCCGGCCGATCCGTTCGGCACCCCGTCGTCCGATGGTCGCGGCACGAGCCCCGAAACGGCCAAGCCGTGGGATCGCTGGCTGCAGATCCTGATCATTCTCGCCGTCGTCACCGCGATCGGGTTCGCCGTCGAACTGCTCGACGTCGTGATGGACGGTCGGCTCGACATGTACGGCATCGTGCCTCGTACCTGGTCCGGCTTACTCGGAATCATCTGGGCGCCCTTCCTGCACGCCGACTTCGCGCACCTCGTCTCGAATCTCGTGCCGGGTCTCGTCCTGGGCTTCTTCGTGCTGTTGAGCGGCCGGGCTCTGGTCGTCACAGGTGTCGTCTGGGTGGTGTCCGGCGTCGGCGTGTGGCTGACGGCACCGTCGATGTCCACCACGATCGGGGCGTCCGGAATCGTCTTCGGCTGGTTGACGTTCTTGATCGTGCGCGGGCTGTTCAGCCGCGACGTGTGGCAGGTGCTCGGCGGGGTGGTCATCACTGTGATCTACGGCGGAATCTTATGGGGCGTCGTTCCGGGCGCGTCCGGGATGTCGTGGCAGGGGCATCTGTTCGGGGCTATCGGCGGGGTTCTTGCGGCGTGGATGACCGCGACGTCGGCAGGGGATAAGAAGGTCGGCGACAAGAACGCCATCGAACTGGGAGGACTGTCCTGAATCACGGACCGATCGGAATCTTTGACTCGGGCGTCGGTGGGCTCACCGTCGCGCGCGCGGTGATCGACCTGCTGCCCGACGAGGACATCGTCTACATCGGCGACACCGCGAATGGGCCGTACGGTCCGTTGACGATTCCCGAGATCCGCGGCCACGCGTTGGCTATTGGCGACGAGCTGATGCATCGCGGCGTCAAGGCGATCGTCATCGCGTGTAATACGGCGTCGGCCGCGATGCTCCGCGATGCTCGAGAGCGCTATGCGCCGATCCCGGTGATCGAGGTGATTCTGCCCGCCGTCCGCCGTGCCGTCGCGTCCACGCGCAACGGTCGGATCGGTGTGCTGGGCACCGAGGCCACCGTCGCGTCTCGGGCATACCAAGACTCTTTCGCGGCAGCTCGCGACATGGAGATCACCGCCGTCGCCTGCCCGCGATTCGTCGACTTCGTCGAACGCGGCGTGACGAGCGGCAGACAGATCCTGCAACTCGCCCAGGGGTACCTCGCGCCTCTGCAACAAGCCGATGTGGACACCGTCGTTCTCGGATGCACCCACTATCCGCTGCTGTCGGGTGTCATCCAGTTGGTGATGGGCGAGGAGGTGACGCTGGTGTCGAGTGCCGAGGAGACGGCCAAGGACACCTTCCGCGTGCTGACCGAGTCGGATTCGCTGAACTCGCACACCGGTCGGGAAGCACATCGATTGTTTTCGGCGACAGGCGATCCCGGAAGTTTCGCCAAGTTGTCCAAGCGATTCCTCGGGCCACAGATCGGCCATGTGACGCACTTCTGACGCTTCTCATGTGATGCGTCTCGCTTCTGGCCTGCTTCAATCGGTCGATCACCCGACAACCGTTCGATGCTTGAATCCGGGTAGGGCATGGCAAAGTGGGGCGTATGCGATTGACGGTGCTCGGGTGTTCCGGGAGTGTGAACGGCCCCGGGGCCGCATGCTCGGGATACCTGCTTCAGGCCGACGGCCACCAGCCGGTGCTGATCGACTGCGGGCACGGCGTGTTCGGCGAGTTGCTGCAGCACGCGGACCCGAACCACGTCGCCGTTCTGCTGAGTCACCTGCACGCCGACCACTGCATGGATCTACCCGCGATGCTCGTCTGGCGGCGGTGGGCTCCGGACTGCGCGACCGAGCGATCGATTCTCTACGGGCCGACCGGTACGGCGTTGCGTATCGGCGCGGGTTCATCGGAGTACCCGGGTCAGGTCGATGACATCTCCGACACCTATGAAATCCGCGAATGGGTCGACCGGGAGGCCGTCGACCTCCACGGCCTGCACATCGAGCCGTTCAAGGTGGATCATCCGCCGAGCACCTACGGGCTGCGGATCACCGGCCCGGACGGGGAGGTGTTCGCCTACAGCGGCGACACCGGCGTGTGCGACGAGGTGGTCGACCTCGCCCGCGACGCCGACCTGTTTCTGTGTGAGGCCTCGTGGACACATGCGCCCGAGGACCGTCCCGTCGGCCTGCACCTGTCCGGGACCGAGGCGGGACGCGTTGCCGCTCGCGCGTCGGCTCGTTCGCTCGCGCTGACGCACATCGTCCCGTGGGCCGACTCGGACGCCATCCTGGACGAGGCCTCAGTCGAGTACCTCGGACCGCTCCAATTGGTCCATCAGGGACAGGTCATCGAGGTTCGCTCGCCGCTGTAGACGGTGAGCCGCTGCACCCAGGGCGTGACCGTTGCTGCCCAGAGCATCACTTAGTGCACAGGCCCCGGCCCTGAGCACAATCTTCTGCCCTGGGCATATCAGGGTGGAAAGCGGTCGCGTCACGAGCCGTGCCATGCTCGAAGCATGGCGAAGCGATTGATCGACGCGCTCCTCATCGTCGTCGCGACCGGAATCGCGATCACCGTCGCCTTGTGGGTCACGCCGATGCAGACGGTCGAGGCGGTCGGTCAGACGATCCGGGTCGGGGCGACGTCTCCGACGTGGTCGTGGAGCGGCCCGGGGCAGGTCGACCTGTTCGGGCAGGAACTGCCGACCACCGTCGACTTCTCGGGACCGATCAGGCCACGTCTCGAGCTGACCGACCTCCAACTGACCGAGCAGCTGACCGGTCTCGCAGGTCCGGACAGCGATGAATCCACGCGTTCCGCGGCGCAGAGCGAGTTGACCGACGCACTGATCACGGGGTGGCGGAACTATCTGATCCTGCAGGTCTTGATCGTCGCAGCGATCACCGTGCTGCTGCTCGGAGCCGTTGCCGGATGGCAGCGACGATCGATGCGACCGTCGATCGCGTTCGTCGTGGTCGGTGCACTGGTCGCAGTGACGATCAACATCGGCGCATTCGTCGCCACCGCGTTAGCCACCTCCGACGAGTTGCGCGAGATCGACTCGCTGGCCTCACTGGTCGGAGCGGCTCCGTCGGCGACGCCTGCGCCTCGTGCTGCTCCGGCCGGCGAGGCGGGGAAGGTCGTGGTGATCGGCGACTCCACAGCGGCCGGGATCGGGAACCCGGCATTGGCCGACCCGACGCCTGAGGACACGGCGTGCGAGCGGACCAGCGGATCGTTCGCGGCGGCCCTGGACCGTTCCACCGATTGGGGTGTGACGAATCTGGCCTGCAGCAGCGCGACCATCCGGGAAGGGCTGCTCGGCGACCAGGAGCGAGGCGGCGGACAGGTGCCGCCGCAGTTGGCGCGAGCACTCGAGGCAGCGCCGGGGGCGCTGATCATCAGTGTCGGCGCGAACGACGTCCGCTGGTCGCAGATGATCGGTCTGTGCGCCACGCTGCCGGACTGCGGCGGGGCCGCCTCGGACGCGTACTTCCGGCAGCAGTTGAGTGCATTCACGCGCGATTATCTAGTTCTGCTCACCCAGTTGCGGTCGGTGCCGGACCCGCCGACAGTGATCATCAATCAGTACTACGACCCGCTGTCGGGCGACACCGACTGCGTCCGGGATCTCGGCATCACGGCGGGCAAGGAAGAGATCCTCCGCGGGTGGCTGCAGTCGATGAACACCGTCCTCGCCGAGGGGGCCCGTGCGTCGTCGTTCCAGACCGCTCAGCCGTCCTTCGCAGGTCACGGTGTGTGCGCGAAGGATCCGTTCGTGCAGTCGATAGACGGAGCCGAGCCTCTGCACCCGACCACCGCGGGTGGTCTGGCGATAGCGCTCGCGGACCAGGCGGCGCTCCTCGAGTCCGGGTTCCGGTAACTGTGGGACGCGCCGCCCCGTGCGCTCGGCAGCGGTCCAGATAGACTCGCGAGGGTGAGCACACGAGAAGACGGCAGGGCCGACAACGAGTTGCGCCCCATCAAATTCACCCGCGGATTCACCTCGCATCCGGCGGGATCGGTTCTAGTGGAATTCGGGAACACGCGTGTCATGTGCACCGCGTCGGTCACCGAAGGAGTTCCGTCCTGGCGACGCGGCTCCGGTCTCGGTTGGCTTACCGCGGAGTACTCGATGCTTCCCGCAGCCACCCACGAGCGGAACAAGCGTGAATCGGTGCGTGGAAAGATCGGCGGCCGCACCCACGAGATCAGTCGCCTCGTCGGTCGGTCGTTGCGCGCATGCATCGACCTCGCGGCGCTCGGCGAGAACACCGTCGCCATCGACTGCGACGTGCTGCAGGCCGACGGCGGCACCCGGACCGCAGCGATCACCGGCGCGTATGTAGCGCTCGCCGACGCCGTCGCCTGGCTCGGCGCTGCGGGCAAGCTCAACGATCCGCAGCCGCTGTCGTGCGTCATCGCCGCTATCAGCGTCGGAGTCGTCGACGGTCGGGTCCGCCTTGACCTCCCGTACGAGGAGGACTCACGCGCCGAGGTCGACATGAACGTCGTCGCCACCGACGCGGGAACCCTCGTCGAGCTCCAGGGCACCGGCGAAGGCGCGACCTTCCCCCGTCGCACCCTCGACGCCATGCTCGACGTCGCGACCGCGGGCATCGAACAGATCGTGCAGGCTCAGCGCGATGCGCTCGCAGCGCCGTACCCGGGCGTTCTGCCCACTCCGTCGAAGTGACCACCCGCGTTCTACTCGCATCGGGGAACGCGAAGAAGCTCGCCGAACTTCGGCGCATGGTGGACGGTGCCGCGATCAGCGGTATTGATGTGCTCGGACTCGGCGACGTCGACGCCTATCCCGAGCCGGTCGAGGACGGGGCGTCATTCGAGGAGAATGCGTTGATCAAAGCGCGTGAAGCGGTGGCACGCACCGGCCTTCCGTCGCTTGCCGACGATTCCGGGATCGCCGTCGACGCGCTCAACGGCATGCCGGGCATCCTGTCCGCACGGTGGAGCGGCGGTAAAGGAGATGCCGCGAACAACGAGTTGTTGCTCGCGCAGATCGCCGACACCCCGGAGCATCGACGTGGAGCAGCGTTCGTGTCGGTCTGCGCGCTCGTCCTTCCGGACGGCTCCGAGACCGTCGTACGAGGTGAGTGGCGTGGGGCGATCGTGCGGGAGAGCCGCGGTACGGGTGGCTTCGGCTACGACCCGCTATTTCTGCCACACGACGTCACCGACGGGCGGACCGCAGGCGAACTGAGCCCGGCCGAGAAGGATGTGCGCAGCCATCGGCACCGGGCATTGGTGCAATTGCTGCCCACCCTGGCGAGACTCGCGGGCTGAGGGGGTCTCGACTCCGCTCGACCAGCGGTAGCTGTCTCGCAGACTCCGCTCGACCAGCGGGAGCTGTCTCGCAGACTGCGCTCGACCAGCGGGAGCTGTCTGGCAGACTGCGCTCGACCAGCGGTAGCTGTCTGGCAGACTGCGCTCGACCAGCGGGAGCTGTCTGGCAGACTGCGCTCGACCAGCGGGAGCTGTCTGGCAGACTGCGCTCGACCAGCGGGAGCTGTCTGGCAGACTCCGCTTGACCAGCGGGGCGATAGATCGGGGGTCAGAGGTCGTACTGCGCCTTCACTTCGCGGGTGCGGACGTGCTCGAAGTAGAACGACAGGAACGGGATGGTTCCGGCGATGGCGGTCGCGATCAACTTGCCGATCGGCCAGCGCACGCGGATGCTCAGATCGACCGTCATGATCAGGTAGATGAAGTAGATCCAGCCGTGTGCCACGCCGACCCAGCCGAAGCCGTCGGCACCGAAGCCGTAATTCGCGATCACCTCGGCCACGAGCAGCAGCAGCCAGACACCAGTGACCCAGGCGAGTACGCGGTATCGCAGCAGGGCACCGCGTACCCGGGACTTCTGGGCCTCGGGGACGGTCGCCGTCGTCACTGACGTGGGGGAGTCGAGATTGTCATCGGTCACGTGTCGATCCTTCGGTGCAGTCAGGCGTCGTCGCGCCGGTCGTTGAGTTCGCTGAGATACCGGTTGTACTCGGCCATTTGGTCGTCCGGCGCATCATCGAGCGGGGCGAGTATCGGGTCGGCCGCATCCGGCCGGGGAGGCAGGACGCCCTCGGGGATCTCGGTGGGACCGCGTTTGGCAGTCTCTTCGACGAATCCGTCCGGGTCGGCCTCCATCACCACGAACCGTCGGTACGCGTAGACCACGGCGATCGCGAAGGCCGGCCATTGCAGGGCGTACCCGAGATTCTGGAAGCTGCCGGACGTCGACTCGAAACGTCCCCACTGCCACCAGGCGAGCGCGAGGCAAGCACCAGCGGCGACGACGACCAGGGCGATCAACGCGGGTCGGTGTCGCTTCTGGATAGGGGAAGGTGCTTCGGTCACGACCTCCACGGTACCTGTCGCGCGGAAGCGGCCTGCCTCACAGCACCGGTGCGACCCGCGTGCCCAGCAGTCATCGCGCTCACCGATCGCCCACGCACGGGGAGCACGCATTCAGCAGCGAATGCCGCCGCCACGGCGACCAGCCAGCCGCCGATCACGTCCGACGGCCGATGCCACTGCAGTCCGACGACCGCGACCGACACGGCGGTCGCCCCCACGAGCGAGCAGGCGGTCACCAGACCCCGGATCCGTGCCGGGCTTACCGCGATGAGTGCGAACGCGGCGGCGCCGAAGGCGGCGACAGTGTTTGACGGGAAGGAGTTGTTCGCCGCGCCGACACCGAGCGCTGGACGCTCGAGGCCGGTCTTGAGTGCAATCGCGGCCACGACCGCGCCGATGACGAGGATCGCAGCGTGCGCGGCAAGACGTACCGACCGGCGACCAGCACAGATCACCCCGAGGACCAAACCGATTCCCGCGAGCACCGCCAACTGATGATCGCCGAGCCACCCGCTCGTTGGGGCGTCGCTCCCGAAGTGCGTCGCCCACGACTGCATCGTCTGCTCGTCAGACGCCTGGCCTGGGTACGACCGGACGAACACGGCGAACGTTCCGGCGAGGAGCGCGAGCGCTATGAGGGCGCCCGCGAACGCGGTCGCGCGGCGGGTGATGGCGGACATGACCTCCACCGTGCCCTAATCAGGTCCCCGGATGCATCCACGTCGGCGTCGGAGTGTCGCGATCGCGTCGAAATGAGCCCGGTACTGCCAATCCCATCGGGGCAGACGTGACGTTCCCGACAGTCCTCAGGCCGGGTCGGGAGCGTCCTGCGCTTCGTCCGCGGTCGGCTGGGCAGACAGGTACCGCTCGCGGGAGTCGTCGAGCTCGTCGAGCCACGCGGTGTGGTGGACCGTCGCCATCGTTCCCGTCATCACCGACCGGTACGGCTGATCACGGTAAGTGAGGATGTTCGTCTTCTTGTCCTTCTTCCACGCGAGGAACGTGTCGACGACCTCTTCGAGATCGAACATCGGATAGTCGGTCTGCTCGATGAGATCGCGGACGTAAGCGGCTTGGAAGCGGACGGCCGCTGGGTCGTCGTCGACCTCGGCGTAAGCGGTCAGCCACTCGTCGATGTGCGCCTGTCGGGCGTCCGCGTCGGGTAGCTCGAAGCTGCCGAGGATCACGTCGCGCACAAACCACGCCTGCGCGTCGAACATGTTGAATGTGAACCACTGGTCCTGTGCACCCAGGTAGTGGATCTGCGGATTCGCCTGCCACGTCACGCCCCGGTACAGGCCTGCCGGGTACAGGTTGTTCGGCGAATCGACCTGGGCCTCGTGCGGGAGGAACGGGTAGTGGTGCAGGTAGCCGGTGCACAGGATCACGGCGTCGAATTCGCGTGAGGAGCCGTCGACGAACGTCGCAGTCGATCCGTCGAACCGTACGACCTGGGGCACCTCGTCGACGCCCTCCGGCCATGCGAACCCCTGAGGGCCGGATCGGTAGCTCATGGTGACGTGCCGCGCGCCCATCTTGTGCGACTGGATGCCGATGTCCTCGGCCGAGTACGAGCCGCCGATGAGGAGCAGTCGCTGCCCGGCGAATCGTTCGGCGCCGCGGAACTCGTGCGCGTGGATCACCTCACCGGGAAAGGTCTCGATGCCGTCGAAGTCGGGGACGTTGGGGAAAGAGAAGTGCCCGGTGGCGACGATGATTTCGTCGAACACCTCGGTAAGCGTCTTCTTGTTCTTCAAGTCGTCCACTGTGACGGTGAAAGTCTTTGTCTCATCGTCGAATTCAGTCCACCGAACGGCGTGAGCGAACAACACGCTGTCTTTGACGCCCGACTGTGCTGCCCGGCCGTCGATGTAGTCCCACAACACTTCACGCGGCGGATATGACGAGATCGGTCGGGCGAAGTGCTCATCGAATGTGTACTCGGCGAACTCGAGGGCTTCCTTCGGACCGTTGGACCACAGATTGCGATACATGCTCGAGTGCACGGGTTCGCCGTAGTGGTCGGTGCCGGTGCGCCAGGTGAAGTTCCACTGGCCGCCCCAGTCGTCCTGCTTCTCGTAGCAGACGATGTCGGGCACGTCGACGCCGCGGCCTTCCGCGGACTTGAAAGCGCGCAGGGCGGCCATGCCGCTCGGCCCCGCGCCAATGATGGCAATCCTTCTTCTCTGCTGCACAAATCCCTTCCCACCCGCGAGAATCTCCCCGGATGTCACGTCCACTGTCGGCAGCGAGCGTTGCGGAAGTCAACTTCGCACCGACGCGACGCTTCCGGTGTCGTCAGCGTTACCTGTAGATGACCGATTCCTCGCAAGGCTGCCCCGCCGACCAGTGCGTTCGCCGCAGTCACCACGATTGTTCCAACCGACCGGAGGGACGTCGACGATGAACGACCGTCAGATCACGCTGCGATTCATGGCGGCACCGACAGATGTGGCGACGATCGGCGGTGGCGTGCGCGGCGGCCGGATCCTCGAATGGGTCGACAAGGCCGCCTACGCGTGCGCAGCTGCGTGGTCGGGCGGATACAGCGTGACCGCGTACGTCGGAAACACCAGTTTCGGCCGCGACATCGCTTCCGGTGACCTCGTCGAGGTAACGGCCACTCTCATCCACACCGGACGGACGAGTATGCACATCGAATGCGAAGTGCGGTCGGCAGATCCACGTGTCGGCACCTTCACACAAGCGAGCCGATGCTTGCTCGTGTTCGTCGCTGTCGACGAGGGCGGGACTCCGGCGCCGGTGCGGCAGTGGGTGCCGATGTGCGCCGAGGACGTCGCCCGGGACAGATTCGCGTGCGACCGCTCGGAGATCCGCACCAGGATCACCGCGGCGATGGCCGGGGCCGACTACTCCGGCGCGACCGCCGCTCAGGAGGCATCGACCCGATTCCTCGCGGCGCCGACCGACGTCAATTGGGGCGGTAAGGCACACGGTGGCCGCGTGATGGGGTGGATTGACGACGCCGCCTACCTGTGCGCGGTCCGGTGGTGGTCGGGTCGGGGGAGGCGGTCACTGTGTATATGGGCGGTGTCCGCTTCTACCGGCCGATTCACATCGGTCAGGTGGTCGACGTGAGCGCGCGCCTGATTCACACCGGCCGCCAGACGATGCATGTCGCCGTCCACGTCTACGCGCACTGGCCGCGCGAAGGTACGCACACGAGACTGCTTGCGGCCCATGGCCTCACTGTTCTCGCTGCGCTCGACACCGTTGGCGATGCGACAGACGTCCTGCCTTGGGCGCCGCAACTGCCGAAGGACGTCGCGCTCGACCTTCATGCGCGAGAACTGATCGCCATTCGTGGGCGCAGATCGCCTGCGGCGGAACACCGGATGGTCGAGATCTAGGGTGGTCGAGATCTAGGAGGACTGAGTGTCGACCTCTGTGCGCGAGGGGGGACTTGAACCCCCACGTCCTGAGACACTGGAACCTAAATCCAGCGCGTCTGCCAATTCCGCCACTCGCGCATGCACGCGCCGCACGCGTGCATGAACACTGTACCGGTAGTCTCGGGCCGTGACGGCATACCCTCTCGCTGACTCCGCCCTCGTCGATGCGCTCGGCAATGCCTTGCGCTCAGCCGATTTCTCGTCGGACGGGGTCGCTGGGCTCCTCGGTGATCAAGCGAGTGCAGCGCTTCTGAACGGAACGTGGTGGCCCGCACTGCATGCGACCCGTCGAGCACCCGCGGACAAGCAGGCGCTCGCCACCCTCGTCCGGCTGTTTCTGCTCGGCTCCACCGAGCCCGAATCACAGGTCGAGGCCGCTTTCGCCGGAGTCGCCGTCGGTGCGCTCGTCGACGACGGAGTTCTCGCCCGCGAGCAGGACGGGATCCGCGCGCTCCTTGACATCCGGCCGCACGGCAGCGACGACGTCGACTACCTGGTCGTCGCCGACCAGGACGCGTCGATGCGTCCTGGCGCGGTAGCGCACGACCACGTGCTCGGTATTGGGGGCGCATCGATGTCGTTGGCGCAGGCTGTGATTCGCTCGCCCGCCGCGCGCGCACTTGATCTCGGAACCGGCTGTGGAGTCCAGGCACTCCATATGAACGGACACTGCGGCGAGATCGTCGCCACGGACACGAACCCGCGAGCCCTCGCACTCGCGGAGGCGACGGCGCGTCTCAACGGAATGGCGTGGGACCTCCGGGAGGGGAGTCTTTTCGAGCCCGTCGCGGGAGAGACCTTCGACCTGATCGTGTCGAACCCGCCGTTCGTCGTCGGCAGCGGGGGCCAGGACTACATCTACCGCGATTCCGGCATCGTCGGCGACGGGGTCAGTCGCGAGCTCATCGAGAACGCCGGAGAACACCTGAAGCCGGGCGGCATCGCCCAGATGCTCGCCAACTGGATCGTCCACGACGAGGAGGAGTGGGATCAACGCGTCCGCTCGTGGGTCGAGACGAGCGGACTCGACGCGTGGGTCGTGCAACGCGAACTCGCCGACCCGATCACCTATGTGTCCCTTTGGGTTTCGGATGCAGGCGAGTCCCCGGCCGATGCGGCCCGCCGCGGCGCCGACTGGCTCGACTGGTTCGAGCGCGAAGGGATCGTCGGCATCGGTATGGGATCGGTGACGTTGCGCAAGCCTGTCGAGACCCGCCCCGCGGACGTCGTCATCGAGGAGATCACCGCTGCGGGACAAGAGGTCACCGGCTTCGAGGCGCAGGCGTGGTTCTCCCGGCGCGACTTTCTGCGAACGACGACCGGCGACGACCTCCTGGCTGCCCGACTTCGGTCGTCGCCGGTCTTCTTGGAGTCCCAGTCGCTACCGAGCGACGACGGCTGGCAGCAGGTCGGTGCATCCGTGACCCGGCCGGGCGGCCCGGGCGCAGTGCTAGGTGTGGACGAAGTCCTCACCGCACTCATCGCGGGGTGCCGCGGCGAAGTGCCGCTCGGCGCACTCCTGACTCTGCTGGCAGAGTTCCACGGCGTCGACGCCGAGGCGCTCACCCAAGCAGCCATGCCGAGTGTTCGCGAGGCGATCGGGAGAGGCATCCTCTTCGTCGTCGAGTGACGGCGGAGGACAGTTCCCGCACGGGAGTCACCGACGGGCGTACTCGTCGACGTAGTCGAGCTCACCGAGCTCGCAGATCGCGGTCATGAGCCGGTCCGTCCCTGTACGGATGTCGCAGTCGGAGCCGAGGAGTTCTGACGCGTCGACTGGGTCGCCGATCCGGACAGTCACGCGGCCAGGGACTACTCGCCGGCCAGCACGCGGATTGACCTCGGCGGTCCCGTGTAGGGCGACGGGAATCACTCGCACGCCCGGCGCCTGCGCCGCGACCCGCATCGCTCCGGTGTGACCGCGGTGAAGACGGCCGTCCGACGAGCGGGTGCCCTCCGGGTAGATCGCCCAGACGTCTCCGCGCACGAGGGTGCGTCGGGCGGCGGCGAGCGCAGCGGTGTCACCTGATCGGTCCACCGGGATCTGGCCGGTGCCGACGAAAAACGCCCGAGACGCGAGGCCGCGAGCGCCGGGGGCGGTGAAGTACTCGGCCTTGGCGAAGAACGAGAGCCGTCGCCGGATCGCCAAGGCCAGGACGAGCGAGTCGATCTCGGCGAGGTGATTCGCTGCGACTATCAGCGGCCCACGCGCCGGGACGTTGTCCGCACCGATCACCACCAGGTCGAGTCGCCTGCGAAGAGCCGGGCCGAGGAGGACGTGCTTGCAGAGCGGATACAGCAGACGCGGTGCGATCGGCACGAAGCCTCCATATGTAGACGGCGATAGTAGACGTTGTCTACTAGACAGTCTGGGCGAAGGGATAGACACTGTCAACATGGCTGAAGGTACAAGGGATCGGCTCGTCGCGGCAGGCGTCGCGATTGTCGACGAACAGGGGTTCGGTGAGGTCGGAGTGCGGTCCGTCGCATCCAGGGTCGGTGTCTCCCACGGTGCGCCGCGCCGCTACTTCGCTACGCGCGACGCTCTCCTCGCCGCAATCGCCGCCGAAGGCGTCGCGGACCTCGACGCAGTGCTCCGCCCGACGATCGCAGTCGGTGTCGGCGCTGCAGCCGTCGCCTACTGGCGCTTCGCGAACGAGCGACCCGGAATGTTCGAACTGATCTTCCGCCACGACGTCCTCGATGGAGCAGGAGGGCGGTTGCGGGAGACGACTGGCAGATGGTTCGCCGCCCTCGTTGACGAGATCGGCGACCCCGAACAGGCTTTGACCTGTTGGTCGGCTGTTCACGGGCTCTGCGTCCTTGCTGCGACACAGGTGCCCGACGCCGTCGGCGCCACCGTGGACGAGTCGGTCGTGTGGCGCGTGGCCGAGCGACTTGCACGGTGAACACCGCCAGGCGCGGATCCGCTCACCTGCGATGCGTTCGCTCATCGTCCGACGTGAGCGAACGCCGCTGAAGTGAGCGAAGCCTATCGAGGGCCGTCAGGAGACGGCGTCGAGGGCGGCGGCGAGGTCCGCGCGTAGGTCCGCGACGTCTTCCAGGCCGACGGAGAAGCGGAGGTGGCCGTACCTTCGGAAGCCGTCCGGGTAGGCGGCGACGCGAGGCCCCGTGGTCCCCACGTGGACGATCAGGGACTCGTCGTGGCCGACGGAGACCGCTGAAGTGATGACGCGCAGGGCGGCGACGAAACGGTTCTGCAGGTCTGGGTCGCCCTTCAATGCGAACGACATGATCCCGCCGAATCCTGCGTCCGGGCTCGCGGCGCCGCCGAACTGGCGGATCGCGGTCTCGTGCTGCGGATGGGACTCGAGTCCCGGGTACGCGACGTAGGCGATTCGCTCGTCAGACTCCAGGTATCGAGCCAGGTCGAGCGCCGACGCCTGGTGCTGACGAAGTCGCAGTGGCAACGTCACCGAACCGCGCATGATCAGCCATGCGTTGAACGGTGAGATGACGCCGCCGACGTCGACCATCGCTTCGGACCGGATCGGTTCGACGGCGTCGGTGTGGCCGACGACCGCGCCGCCCATCGCGTCGCCGTGCCCGTTGATGTACTTCGTCAGCGAATGCACGACGAGGTCGGCTCCGTGGTCGAGCGGACGGAACAGCGGCGGGGGAGTGAACGTCGAGTCGACGACGAGCAGGGCGTCGCCGGCATGCGCGATCTCTGCGAGCGCGGCGATGTCGGCGACCTTCGTCGTCGGATTCGCGATCACCTCGGTGACGATCAACCGCGTGTTCGGGCGCATCGCCGCACGCACCGCGTCGAGGTCGGCGATGTCGACGAACGTGGCCTCGATTCCGTATTTGCGGGGGAGCAGCGAGGTCCATAGCTTGTACGTCGCCTCGTAGGTGGCATCGGCGACGACGACGTGTTCGCCGACTGACACGTGGCCGAAGAACACGGCGTGCAGGGCGGCAACCCCCGACGCCAGGGCGACGGCGTCCTCGCCGTGATCGAGTGCCATCAACTTGTTCTGCAGCGCGATCTGGTTGACGCCGGTGTTGCGCGTGTACGTCAGATGCTCGGGGTTGGACCAGTCCATCGTCGATGGATCCTCGGGCAGGCGATACGAGTTGGCCATGGTGATCGGCACCCGAATCGCCGAGCCCTGCGTATCGGAGCCGGGTGAGTGGTTGCCGCCGTGGACACTCCACGTCTGTTCGCCGACGGTCGACGGATCCCGCCGATCGGGTCGTTGATTCGCTGTCATGACACCTTCTCTACTCGCCGAATCCGTGTCGACGCAGCACGCACGGCCCGCACGGGCAGTCGGTGCAGCTTGTCGATCCCGAACCGGGTGCGGGCCTCGGCCCACGCCCAACACATTGCGTAGACGCCCAGCGCGAGCCCGACGGCGACCCCCTGCGACCAGGGGCGCTCGATCAGCACCGCGGGAATCGCCAGGAGGCACGTCGCCTGGAGCACGTATGCGTCGAGACTCCGGGCGCCGGTCGAGACCAGCGGACGCAGCACATCGCGACGAGTCCAGCGTAGGACTCGCGTCAGCACGCCGTACAGGGTGGTTACGACTAGAAAGGCGACGACGACACGGACGGGGCCGAGTTGCACCTTGTCGATCAGGAACTCGGCGTTCGGCAGGATGTCGGGAGAGCGGATCACATCCTCGATCGTGAATGCGATCGCCAACGACACCGCGATCAGCACCGGGAGCGCGGTGTCGATCCGTTCCGGCATCCGCCACGACTTCCACTGCCAGCCGACGACCAAGGCCATCATGAACACGATCTGCCATGCCGCCCAGTTCTGAATGCCGTACCAGTCGGGCGCCGAGTGGATCATCATCCAGGACGCGGGCCACAGGTGGCTGCACACGTAGAGCACGATCGATGCGGCGGCGACGACCGGCCACAGTCCCCGCACCAGCAGCGTGATGGCGCCCACCGCGATCACCATCATGATCAGGTACATCAGCAGGATGTTGCCCCCGCTCGGGAGATACCGCAGGGTCAACGCCCACTCGATCTTCGACCCGATGTCGGGGCGATACGGCAGCACTGCGATCGCGCGGAACTCGGGGCCGGTCATCTCCGTTGCCACCCAGACGGCGACCAGCCCGATTACGGCCTGGCACACGTACAACACCGCGATCCGTCGTCCGAGACGAGTGATGCTGTAGCGCAATGAGAATCGTTGCGTCCACCGTCGGTGGACGATGCCGAGGACGAGCCCGGAGAGCAGAACGAACGCACTCATCCCGTCCATGTACGGGAACGAGTGCGTCGGCTCAGCGGCCCAGGTGCCGTCGGCGAAGTGAAGACTGACCATGCTCCAGATGGCCAAGCCCCGCAACGCATCGATCGCGAGGTCGCGCCTCACCGGACGGTAAGGCGTGACCCCGCGAACGGTGTCAGATCGGGTCGACTCACGTGTACAGGTCGGCGATAGCCTGCTTGTACGAGTCGTGGATGACGTTTCGCTTGAGCTTCATCGTCGGCGTCAGCTCGCCGCTCTCGATCGTGAAGTCGGTATCGAGTACTGAGTACTTCTTGATCGCCTCCGCGTTGGAGACCTTCGAATTCGCTTCCGCGACAGCGCCGTCCAGCTCAGCGCGGATATCGGGATTGGAGATCAGCTCCGACAGCGGGGTCGACGCGGGGAGCCCATGGCGGTCCAGCCAGCCGGGTAGCGCCTCGGGATCGAGGGTGATCAGTGCGGCGATGAACGGCTTCTGGTCGCCGACGACGAGACACTGGCTCACCAGTGGGTGGGCGCGGATGGAGTCCTCGAGCTGCGCGGGCGAGACGTTCTTTCCGCCCGCGGTGACGATCAGTTCCTTCTTGCGGCCGGTGATGAACAGGTAACCGTCCTCGAGGCGTCCGATGTCGCCGGTGTGGAACCAGCCGTCGCGGATGGCGTCAGCGGTCGCCTGCTCGTTCTGCCAGTAGCCGGAGAACACCATGCCGCCGCGAAGGAGGATCTCGCCGTCCTCCGCGATCTTCACCGTCACACCCGGCACCGGACGTCCGACCGAGCCGATGCGGCTGTGGTCCTCGTTGTTGGCGGTCACGGCTGCCGTCGTCTCGGACAGTCCATAGCCCTCGAACACCGGGATGCCCGCGCCGCGGAAGAAGTGGCCGAGACGGTCGCCGAGCGGCGCGCCGCCCGCGATCGCGCCCTCGCACTCGCCGCCGAGCGCGTCGCGAAGCTTGGTGTAGACAAGCTTGTCGAAGACCGCGTGCTTGATCTTGAGTGCCAGCCCTGCGCTGCCGGACTCGGTGGCCCGGCTGTATGCGATCGCCGTGTCGACCGCCTTGGCGAAGATCGCGCCCTTGCCGCCGTCGATCGCCTTCTGCTCGGCAGTGTTGAACACCTTCTCGAAGACGCGCGGCACCGACAGCACATAACTCGGCTTGAACACGGCGAGGTCGGCGACGAGGTTCGGAATGTCGTTGGTGTGGCCGAGGACGACGCCGTTCTCGACGCAGCCGACCGCGACGACGCGAGCGAAGACATGTGCGAGCGGCAGGAACAAGAGTGTGGACTTGCCCTCCTGCATGCCGTTGCCGACGGCTTCGGCGGTCGCAACGACCTCCTCGAGGAAGTTCTGATGCGTCAGCACAACGCCCTTGGGCCTGCCCGTGGTGCCGGATGTGTAGATCAGTGTCGCAGCGTCGGTGGCCTTCGCGTTTGCCTCGCGCTCGTCGAGCGCCGACGACGGAACGTCGGCGCCGCGCTTACGCAGCGAGTTCACCGCGCCGTCGTCGATGACGAGCGTCTCGCGCAGCGAGGTGGCCGCAGCGATGACCTCTTGGTGCTTGCTTCGGTGGCCTGCGTTCTCGACGATCAGAATCGATGAAGCCGAGTCGGTGAGGATCCACTCGACCTGATCGGGCGAGGACGTCTCGTAGATGGCGACCGTCGTAGCGCCGGCGCGCCAGATCGCGTAGTCGATGAGGCTCCACTCGTACCGTGTCCCCGACAGCAGTGCGACCCGGTCACCGGGCTGGACCCCCGCCGCGATCAATCCTTTCGCGACCTCGTCGACCTCGTCGGCGAACTGAGAGGCGGTGACTGTCACCCAATTGCCCGAGTCGGTGCGGCGCTTGAACAACGGCAGCGTCGGCCGCTGTGATCGGTAGTCCTGCAGTTTGGTGATCGTCGTCGTGTTCGGGTCGACGGTGGCGATGGAGGGAGTGGCGTACTCCTGCATCATGGAACCCCTTCGGCGAAATTGCGCAACTGAGACGGCGCTGGATATGTGAGTCGCACAGTACCGTAGAACGAGGTGAGGGGTATCACAGGCCTGTTTCGGGGTAGCATCTACAGGCGATGACTACCGAAAACCCTGATTCTGCCGCTCCCGATTCCACCAGCGGTTCCACCCCGGCCCCCACGTTCGACGATTTCGGTATCGACGACCGTGTGCGCGCGGCGATCGATGAGGTCGGATACGAGACCCCGTCGCCGATCCAGGCGGCCACCATTCCTCCCCTCATGAACGGCCGCGACGTCGTCGGCCTGGCCCAGACCGGCACCGGTAAGACTGCGGCGTTCGCAGTCCCGGTGCTGTCGAATCTCGACACGTCCGCACGCAAGCCACAGGCGCTCGTGCTGGCGCCGACTCGCGAACTCGCCCTGCAGGTCTCCGAGGCGTTCGGTCGCTATGCGAGCAAGATGCCCGAGGTCAAAGTCCTGCCGATCTACGGCGGACAGAGCTACGGCGTCCAGCTGGCCGGGCTGCGTCGCGGCGCCCAGGTGATCGTCGGAACCCCCGGCCGCGTGATCGACCACCTCGACAAGGGCACCCTGGATCTGTCCCAACTCGAGTTCCTGGTGCTCGACGAGGCCGACGAGATGCTCACCATGGGCTTCGCCGAAGACGTGGAGCGCATCCTCGCGGATACTCCCGATCGCAAGCAGGTCGCATTGTTCTCGGCGACGATGCCCGCGTCGATCGGGCGCCTCGCTCGCAAGTACCTCAACGATCCGCAAGAGGTCACAGTCAAGGCGAAAACCGGTACCGCGCAGAACATCACGCAGAAATACCTGCAGGTCTCGCATCACCGAAAGCTCGACGCGCTTACTCGCATCCTCGAGGTGGAGCAGTTCGACGGGATGATCATGTTCGTGCGCACCAAATCGGCGACGGAGGAGCTCGCCGAGAAGCTGCGTTCGCGCGGCCTGTCGGCGCAGGCGATCAACGGCGACATGGTGCAGGCTCAGCGTGAGCGCACCATCAACCAACTCAAAGACGGTTCGCTCGACATCCTGGTCGCGACCGATGTGGCCGCACGCGGTCTCGATGTGGACCGGATCTCGCATGTCGTCAATTACGACATCCCGCACGATGTCGAATCGTATGTGCACCGCATCGGACGCACCGGCCGGGCGGGACGGTCGGGCGTCGCGCTGCTGTTCGTCTCCCCGCGGGAGCGTCACCTGCTGCGCTCGATCGAACGGCACACTCGCCAGCAGCTCGAGGAGATGGACCTGCCGAGCGTCGAGGACGTGAACGCGCAGCGTGTCGTCAAGTTCGCGGACTCGATCACGGCGAACCTCGGATCGGACCATCTCGACATGTTCCGTGGGCTGGTGGAGAACTACGCTCGCGAGAACGACGTCACGATGGCCGACATCGCGGCCGCGCTCGCTCTCGAGTCGCGCGACGGTGCGTTTCTCATGGCTCCGGATCCGCCTGCCGGACAACGACGTGACCGCCCCGAGCGTGAGCGTCGTGAGCGCGCTCCGCGTGGTGGCGGTGGACAGTTCGCGACCTACCGGATCGCAGTCGGTCGCAAGCACAAGGTGTCGCCGGGTGCCATCGTCGGGGCGATCGCGAACGAGGGCGGTCTGACTCGCGGTGACTTCGGCAACATCAGTATCCGTGACGACTTCTCGCTCGTCGAGCTCCCGAACGATCTCGACCCGGAGACGCTCAACCTGCTCAAGCACACCAGGATCGGCAAGACGCCGATCGATCTGCGGGTGGACATGGGCGCCCCGCGCGGGCGCGGAGGCCAGAAGTACAACAAGCGTGACGGCTACAACAAGCGTTCGCCGCGCGTCGCCGGTCGGGGTCGGGGCTAGTGCCCAGGGGCTAGGGGGCTCTGGTCAGTCGGCGTCGATCACTCGCTGCAGTTGAGGCCCCCATAGGGCTATCACCTCGTCGCGGGTCAGGTCGGCGAAGAGTGGTACTCCAATGAGGTAGCGCATCGTCGCTACGCCGAACAACATGCTCACGGTGACGCGGGCCGTCTCCAACGAGACGCCTGCCGAATCGGCGACGAGCGGCACCATCTCGGTGGACGCGAACTCGCCGAAGGAGCTGGCACGGCTCTCGTCGTTGACCACCGACCGCAGCAGTCCCTGTAAGGCACTGCCGGTCTGCACGCCTTCCCACGCTCTCGTGAACTCGGTGATCATGCGTTCGCCGAGTTGGTCACGCGGTCCGTCGGTCGCACGTCGGACCTGCTCGGCCGGATCGATCGGTACCTCGAGGGCGGCGACGAAAAGGCCGTGCTTGCTTCCGAAGTAGTAGGGGACCAGTGCCACGTCCACTCCGGCTTCGGTGGCGACGGCGCGCATCGACGTGTTCTTGAACCCGTTGCGCCCGAACAGATTCTGAGCGGCGTGCAGGATATCGTCGCGGGTCGTGGAATCGCCCGCGCGCCGTCCGGGGCGACGAGAAGAGCTATCGGCCATGCGTCCCAGTGTAGCTACATTTCAACGCATGTTGACGCGCCGGGAGCATCGTCGTACCGTCGCGGTCAACGTATGTTGAAATATTTTGGAGGTTGGACGTGTCATCGACTGTCCGCACACTGGTCGGCGTCGTCGTCGGCCTCGCGATCGTTATCCCACTGGTACTGCTGATGTTCATCTCGCCCGCGTCGAAAGGGTCTCCACGCGACCTGCCTATCGGCGTCGTCGGGCCGCAGTCTGCCGCGGAGTCCGTTGACGGCATGCTCAAGGAACGTCAGCCGGGAGCCTTCGAGGTCGAGGCCTACGCGAACGCCGAAGCGCTGCGAAGCGCGGCCGAGAACCGCGACGTGTACGGCGGATTCGTCGTCGGTCCGTCGTCGCAGACGGTGATCGCCACCGGCGCGAGTCCGGCGGTCGCGACGATGCTCGTCGAGATCGGAGCGGGCGTCGCCGCGCAGTCGGGTGCGACGCAGACGGTCCTCGACATCGCCCCGGCCGCCGACGGTGACCCGCGGGGCGCCGGCTTCGGCTCGATGGTGATGCCCGTGTTCATGGCGGGTGCAGCCCTCGGAGCAGCGGCCGCGCTGGTCGGTCGTCGCCGTCGCGTCATCGCGGCAGTCCTGCCCATCGGTGCTGCCGCGGTCTCGGCGAGCGCGATCGGCGTCGCGACGTGGATCGGCGTGCTGTCGGGTGATTTCGCACTCGAATGGCTGGCACTGGCCGCGGGCATCCTGGCGATCGCCGCGCCGGTATCGGGCCTGGTCTCGGTGATGGGAGCCAAGGGGATCGGTGTGGCAGCGCTCCTGTTCATGCTGATCGGAATGCCGCTCGCCGGCGTCTCCGCGCCGCCGGAGTTCCTTCCCGGGATCTGGGGCGGACTAGGCCAACTGCTACCCCTCGGAGCGACCGGAACTGCGCTGCGCAGCGCAGCGTTCTTCGACGGGGCGGGTTCGCTGAACGCCGCGATCGTGCTCGCGTGCTGGATCGCGGTGGGGTACCTGTTCCTCACGGTGTCCCGACGCCGGACTCCCGCAGTGGAAGAATCGGTGGACGCACCTGAGCTCACGCCTGTGTGAGCGAGCCCTACCGCCGGTCAGCTCTGATCGCGCCGCGCGAGGAGGTCGGGAAGCATCTGCGTCGCCGGTCCGGCGAGTCTCACTGTCGCGAACGTCGTCACCGCCGATGGTTCCGGGTTCACCTCGATTACCGGTACGCCTGCCGCGCAGGTCCGCTCGGGCAGTTCGGCTGCTGGGTAGACGACTCCGGTCGTGCCCACGACGATCATCAGGTCTGCGTCATCTAGTACGTTCTCGGCGCGCCGCCAGTCGTCAGACGGCAGGGGCTCGCCGAACCAGACGACGCCGGGGCGCAGCGTCGAACCGCACAATGGGCAGGCCGGTCGAGGTGTCGCCGCAGCGAGGTCCGACGACTCCGGCCGTCCGCAGTCCTGGCATCGGGGCGCGAACAGGCTGCCGTGCAGATGGCTCGCGACGACACTGCCCGCCCGTTCGTGTAGATCGTCGACGTTCTGGGTGACGACTGAGACTGTGACGCCGCGGCGTCGGCCAAGTTCGGCGACCGCGAGGTGTCCGGCGTTGGGCGCCACCGACCGCACCCGAGTGGCGCGGTCGGCGTACCAGGCCCACACCAGGTCCGGGTCGCTCGCCCACCCCTCGGGGGACGCGAGCGTCATCGGATCGTGGTTCGCCCATATTCCGGTCAACGCGTCGCGGAAGGTAGGTATCCCGCTCTCCGCGGACATCCCGGCGCCGGTGAAGACGACGATCGACGAAGCGGCTTCGAGCAGATCGCGTGCGGTATCGAGATCACCGGTGCTCACTTCTGCGCCGCGATCGTCGTACGTAGTTGCCTCGCAGTCGATTCCAGATCGCCGGGGCGGCGAGTGAGGAAGCCTTTCGCGAAGGTCAGCTTGTCGCCCGACTGTCGCGGCACCACGTGGACGTGCGTGTGGAACACCGTCTGCATCGCGGCCCGGCCATCGTTGAGGGCGAGATTGACCCCATCGGCGCCGAACTCGGGGGCCTTCAGTGCGTTCGCGATCCGCTGCGCGGCAGACAACAAGGCAGACCCGAGAGACGGGTCGAGATCGGAGAGCCCGGACGAGTGTGTGCGCGGAACGACGAGTGTGTGGCCGCGTGTGATCGGCGCGCGGTCCAGGAAGGCGACCACGTCGTCGTCGGCATAGATCAGATGTCCTGGACTGCGTTCGGCGACGATGTCGCAGAATACGCACGCGTCGCGAGTCATTGGTTCACCGTAATGCGTGGCGTACCGCGTTTTGTGTGAGCACAATCACCGAGATCTTCCTAGGCGCAGGTCGATTCGGTTACCCCGCGGTCTACCGGCGGGTATACCTGCGGGTCGCTCGGAAACATGAGGGTTACCTCATGTTTGTGTGTCACGATGGTCGCGTTCCGCACATCGGCCGACAGGAGTATCAGTGACCCTCGACCAGTTCCGCTTCAGCAATCGCACTTCCCCCTCTGAGCCATCTGAAAGTCTGATCGACCGATTCAGCGCGGGCGAGGGCTACGCGATTAGCTTCGGCGGACAGGGGGGACCGTGGCTCACTGGCCTGGCCGAGCTCGTCGCCGACGCCGATCTGAGTCGTGACATCGAGGCGACGCTCGTCGGCGCCGCGCGTCTTCTCGCTCCGGTGGCCGATGAGCTCGCTGCCGCAGGCGGCGACCGATTCACGCCAGTCGACTGGCTCACTGCTCTCGACAACGAGGAGTCGGTGCCCGACGACGCCGAACTCGCGAGCGCTCACCTGTCGCTGCCCGGGATCTTGCTGACGCAGATCGCCGCGATCGCGAATCTCGCCAAGCAGGGGCTGGACACCCGCGCGCTGCCGCCGAGCGCCGTGATCGGGCATTCGCAGGGCCTGCTCGCGATCGACGCCGTCGCCACCGCCGAGCACGCGCGTGAGCATGAGGACGCCGAACTGCTGGCCGTATCGCAGCTGATGGGAGCCGCCGCAACCCTCGTCGCTCGTCGCTCGGGGCTGTCCGGGAGGGCCGACGGACACCACGACGGCACCGCACCGATGGTCGCCGTCTCCGGGGTTGCGCCGCACGAGATCGACGCGATGCTCACCGAGTACGCGGCGAGTCTGCCCGCAGGAACTGTCGGCCTGCCCACCGTCGCGATCGTCAACAACCGACGCTCCGTCGTGGTCTCCGGCGCGCCCCGCCACCTCGCAGGTCTCGCGCAGCTGTGTGATCGGCGAGCTGAGTCCGACGCGGCCGACCGCAAGGCGAAGAAGACCGGTGGGAGTCCGTTCGCACCGGTCTTCGACGAGTTGTCGGTGACCGTGCCGTTTCACCACCCCGACCTGAGCCCCGCAGTCGACCTCGTCGAACAGTGGGCCGAGCGCTGCGGCATCGATGTCGAGTTCGCGCGCCGCCACGCCACCCGCATCCTCGTCGAGCCGGTGGACTGGGTCGACCAGATCGGCGACGTCGTCAGCTCCGGAGCCACGTGGATCCTCGACTTCGGCCCCGTCGATCTCGGGGCACGCCTCGCCGCGTCGGTCGCCCGAGGACAGGGCGTCGGCGTCGTCGCCGCGGCGACGAGGCGCGGCCAGCGCAGCCTGTTCGTCCCCGGCAGCGCCCCAGCCGTCGCAGCAGCATGGTCGACGTTCACGCCGCGGTTGGTGTCGCTGCCGACCGGGCGGGTCGGTGTCGACACCGCGTTCACGCGCCTCACGGGCCGGTCGCCGATGCTCCTCGCGGGCATGACGCCGACCACTGTCGATCCGGCGATCGTCGCGGCCGCTGCCAACGCGGGTCACTGGGCCGAGTTGGCAGGCGGTGGGCAGGTCACCGAGGAGATCTTCGCGGCCAACGTCGACAAGCTGACCGGCCTGCTCGACGCGAACCGCCAGGTCCAGTTCAACTCGCTGTTCCTCGATCCGTACCTGTGGAAGCTGCAGCTCGGCGGCAAGCGTCTCGTCCAGAAGGCGCGCGCACAGGGTGCGCCGATCGACGGCGTCGTCATCACAGCTGGTATCCCCGAGCTCGAGGAAGCGGTCGACCTCGTCGCCGAGTTCACCGACGCGGGTCTGCACTACGTCGCGTTCAAGCCGGGCACCGTCGATCAGATCCGCTCCGTCGTCCGTATCGCGACGCAGACGCCGGAGTTCCCAGTCATCGTCCAGATCGAGGGCGGGCGCGCAGGCGGGCACCATTCGTGGGAGGACCTCGACGATCTGCTGTTGGCCACCTACGGCGAGCTGCGCGACCGGCCGAACGTCGTCGTGTGCGTCGGTGGCGGCATCGGTACGCCAGAACGTGCGTCGGAGTACCTGACCGGCGCATGGTCGACCGCGTACGGTTACCCGGCCATGCCGCTCGACGGAATCCTGGTCGGCACCGCCGCGATGGCGACTCTCGAGGCGACTACCGCGCCCGAGGTCAAGCAGCTCCTCGCCGACACCGAAGGCTGCCCGGACTGGGTCGGCGCCGGACACGCCACCGGCGGTATGGCGTCGGGCCGCAGCCAACTCGGCGCAGACATCCACGAGATCGACAACTCCGCGTCGCGGTGCGGTCGACTCCTCGACGAGGTCGCCGGTGACCCAGAAGCTGTGGCCGACCGCCGCGACGAGATCATCGCCGCCATGGCGGGCACGGCCAAGCCCTACTTCGGCGACGTCGCCGAGATGACCTACGGCGAATGGCTCGGGCGCTACGCCGAGCTCGCTGTCGGTTCGACGGAGGATCCGTATCCGTGGGCCGACATCACCTGGGAGTCGCGCTTCGTCGAGATGCTGCGTCGCACCGAGGCGCGCATGCACGAGTTGGACAACGGCGAGTTCGAGTCGTTGTTCGGCGATCGCGTCACCGACGCGCACGCCGCTCTGCGGCTGATCGCCGAGGCGTTCCCCGCGATCGACACCGACATCCTGCATCCGGCCGACGTCGCATTCTTCCTCGAGCTGTGCCGGACCCCGGGCAAGCCCGTCAACTTCGTCCCCGTCATCGACAAGGACGTGCGTCGCTGGTGGCGTAGCGATTCGCTGTGGCAAGCCCACGACGCACGCTACTCGGCAGACGAGGTCTGCATCATCCCCGGTACCGTCGCCGTCTCCGGCATCACACGCGTCGACGAACCGGTCGGCGATCTGCTGAACCGTTTCGAGCGCCAGGTGATCACTGATCTGCGTGCGTCCGGCGCCGAGCCCGAGGTGGTTGCCGGCCGTCGCCGTCGCGGCATCGTCGAGCAGTCCAGCCCCTTGAGCATCCTTATCGAGGCCGAGGACGTCCTGTGGGCAGGCCGCCAGGTTCGCAACCCGATCGCACTTCTGGGCGACCGCGAGGAGTGGACGATCATCGACGGCGAGCGCGCCGAGCACCCGAACGGCGCTGTCATCGCGTACGTTCCGGATGCCGAAGCCGCCGACGACGAGATCCGGCTCGACCTGACCGTCCCGGTGTCCGGCACTGAACTGCGCATTCCGTTCATCGGTGACCTCAGGGTGGTCGACGGTGGCAGCCCACGGGTGGGCACCGCCTCCGCGGCGGGAGCGATGCGCGAACTGTTGGCCGTCGCCGCAGGCGGGAGCCTCGCCGCCGTGACCGACGGTGCGGCGTGCGACACCATCGCGTGGCGTGCGGACTCGGTCGCCGACCACAGTGGTGCGACCAGTGCAATCCTCCCCAGTGTCCTGCGCGCGGTGACCCCGTCGTCGCCGAACGGCTTCGCCGTGCCCGACGCACTGGTCGTCGCGTGCTGGCCGACCGTCTTCAGTGTCATCGGGGCCGTTGCCACCGACGACGGCCTACCGGTCGTGGAGGGCCTGCTCGACCTCGTCCACCTCGACCACGCGATCTCGCTGGTCGGCGCGCTTCCGACCGTCGACACGGGCTTGACCGTCGAGGCTCGGTGCCTCGGCGTCACCGACGCCGACGTGGGGCGCGTGGTCGAGATCGAGGTCGCCGTCACCGACGGCGACACCCCGGTCGCCCGTCTCGTCGAGCGCTTCGCGATCCGCAATCGTGTCGGTGCGGCGACGCTGGCCGACCCGGTCCGTGCAGGTGGCGCGATCGACGACGAACGGGCCGGAACCCGCAAGCATGTCCGGTCGGCGACCGTCACCGCGCCGGCCCGCATGAACGGTTTCGCCGTCGTATCGGGCGACCGCAACCCGATCCACACCGACCCGCTCGCCGCGCGGCTGGCCGGGCTCGGTGATCCGATCGTGCACGGCATGTGGCTGTCGGCGGTTGCGCAGCAGGTCGTCACCGCAGCGTCCGTCGCGCAACCGGTGCCCGCACCGCGTGCACTGCGCGGCTGGACGGCTCGCTACCTCGGCATGGTCCGTCTCTCCGACACCGTCGACATCAGGGTGGACCGCGTGGGCATCGATCACGGCCGCGAGGTCGTCGAAGTAACCGCCACGGTCGACGGCGAACTGGTGATGGCGGCGACCGCGCTGCTCGACGCACCGCGCACCGTGTATGCGTTCCCCGGACAGGGCATCCAGAGCAAGGGGATGGGCTTGGACGCCCGGTCGCGCAGCGCTGCAGCCCGGGAGATCTGGGATCGTGCCGACAAGCACACCCGCAAGGCCCTCGGCTTCTCGATCCTCGCCGTCGTCCGCGACAACCCGACCACGCTCATCGCCGGTGGCGAGCGGTACCACCACCCGGACGGCGTCCTGTTCCTGACGCAGTTCACACAGGTCGCGATGGCCACACTGGGTGTCGCGCAGATCGCAGAACTCCGAGAGGCGGATGCCTTCGTCGAAGACTCCATCACCTGTGGCCATTCGGTCGGCGAGTACAACGCGCTCGCCGCATGCGCAGGTGTGCTCCCGCTCGAAGCCGTCCTCGAAGTCGTCTTCCAACGCGGAAGTGCGATGCACCACCTCGTCCCCCGGGACGCGAAGGGACGCAGCGACTACCGGTTGGCGGCTATCCGCCCGAGCCAGTTCGGTCTGGCCGACGATGACGTCGAGAGCTTCGTGACCTCGCTCGGCGAAGAGAACGGCGAGTTCCTCGAGGTCGTCAACCTCAATCTCCTCGGCTCGCAGTACGCCATCGCAGGTACTGTCCGCGGACTCGAACTCCTCGAAGAGGACATCGATCGACGTCGCGCCGAGTTCGGTGGCAAACGAGCGTTCATCCTCGTCCCGGGGATCGATGTCCCGTTCCACTCAACCGTCCTGCGCGCAGGCGTGCCCGAGTTCCGAGGCAAGCTCGACGAACTGCTGCCCGAGGTCATCGACCCCGAGATCCTCGTCGGGAACTACATCCCGAACCTGGTCCCGCGCCTGTTCAATCTCGGCCGTGACTTCGTGCAGGAGATCGCCGACCTCGTTCCGTCCGAGCCGCTCGACGCGGTGCTCGCCGACTGGGACGCGTGGGAGGCCGAGCCCGCCGCGTTGGCTCGCATCATCCTCATCGAACTGCTCGCCTGGCAGTTCGCCAGCCCCGTCCGGTGGATCGAGACGCAGGACCTCCTGTTCTCGACGGTCGAGCAGGGTGGCCTGGGCATCGAGCGATTCGTCGAGGTCGGCGTCAAGTCGGCCCCGACGCTGACCGGCCTGGCCCGCAACACTTTGAAGCTCGCGCCGTACGGTGCTGCCGTCACCGAGGTGCTCAATGTCGAATCGGACGAGCAACTGCTGCGGGCCGAAGACAGCGCGCCCGAGCCCGTCGACGAGGAGAGTGCCGACGAAGCACCGGCCGAAGCCCAGCCGGAAGCCACTCCGGTCGCTGCTGCCCCGGCGGTCCCGGTCGCCGCCGCAGCAGGTCCGCGTCCCGCCGACATCGAGTTCGGGCCCGCCGATGCGGTCCGTGCCGTGATCGCGCTCTGGACCAAGATGACTCCCGCACAGATCGGGGCGGTCGACACCATCGAGTCGCTGTGCGACGGCGTCTCCTCACGCCGTAACCAGCTTCTCCTCGACATCGGGGGTGAGCTCGGTCTCGGTGCCATCGACGGCGCGGCCGAAGCAGATATGGCGGCGCTCTCCACGACAGTCGAGACGCTCGCTCGTGGTTACAAGCCCTTCGGTGACGTGTTGACCGATGCGGTCGGTGACCAGATCCGCAAGGTCGCGGGCCCCACCGGCAAACGTCAGGCCTATATCACCGACCGCGTCACGGACACGTGGCAGCTGGGCGGTGGCTGGCCACAGCACGCGCTCGTGGCCGTCGCGCTCGGATCGCGTGAGGGCGCCAGCGTCCGCGGTGGTGACCTCGGCGATCTGCTCGACGGCGGCGTGTCCACGGCGGCCGACCTCGACGCTCTCGTCGACCGTGCCGTCCGCTCGGTCGGTGCAGCTCGGGGTGTCACCGTCGAGCTGCCCGCGGCCGCGTCGTCAGAGGGCGGCGCCGTCGACTCGGCAGCGCTCGACGCCTTCGCCGACGAGGTGACCGGACCCGGCGGCGTTCTCGCGGCGACCGCCAACACGATCCTGACCAGGCTCGGACTCGTCGACCTCGAGTCGGCTGGCGAGGTCATCGAAGATCCGAATGCCATAGCCGCGGAACGCATCAGCGACGAGCTCGGTGCCGACTGGGTTCGCACCGTCACGCCGTCGTTCGACGAGAAGCGTGCCGTACTGCTCGATGACCGGTGGGCCAGTGCGCGCGAAGACCTCGCGCGTCTCTGGCTGGCCGAGGAGGACGTGGTGGACGCCGACCACGACCGGATCGTCGCACGTCTACGCGCGGCGGGCCCAACTGTCGCCGAACACGCCACCTGGTGGCAGGGCAAGGCGCTGCACCGCGGCTTCCGTGTGCACGCCCGCCTGTTCACGGCAATCGCCGACGCTGCAGAGTCGACCGAGCGTGGAGAGTTCGCCGACGACGTCGCTGTCGTCACCGGCGCATCACCCGACTCGATCGCGGCCTCCGTCGTCGGCAGACTGCTCGGCGGGGGAGCGACGGTCATCGTCACCACGTCGCGGCTGAACGCCGAGCGTCTCTCGTTCTACAAGAAGCTCTACCGTGAGCACGCCGCCGTCGGCGCCGCGCTGTGGGCGGTTCCGGCGAACTTGGCCTCGTACGTCGACGTCGACGCCGTCGTCGAGTGGATCGGTACCGAGCAGACCGAGAACCTCGGAGCGACGACCGGAGTCATCAAAGAAGCGATGACACCGACTCTGCTCTTCCCGTTCGCGGCTCCGCGAGTGGCGGGCGACCTCACCGACGTCGGTGGTCGCGCCGAACTCGAGATGAAGGTCCTGCTGTGGTCGGTGGAACGTCTGATCGCCGGCCTCGGCGCCATCGGTGCCGACCACGATCTCGACTCCCGGGTCCACGTGGTGCTTCCGGGATCGCCGAACCGCGGCATGTTCGGCGGCGACGGCGCATACGGCGAGGCGAAAGCCGCGCTCGACGCCCTCGTCACCCGCTGGGGCGCCGAGGAGTCGTGGGGATCGCGCACAACGCTGGCGCACGCCCTCATCGGGTGGGTACGCGGCACCGGACTTATGGGCGCCAACGACGGAATGGTCGCCGCGGTCGAGGCCGCAGGCGTGCGTACCTGGAGCACCGAGGAGATGGCGGCCGAGCTCGTCGCACTCTGCTCGGCGGGCACCCGTAAAGATGCGCGCCGAGGCCCGGTCGTCGCCGACCTCACCGCCGGACTCGATCCGAACATCGACCTCAAGGCGTTGGCGGCGCAGGCCGCGGAGTCGGACGCGCCCGTTGAGGGGGAGTCTGACGCGGGAGAGGACGATGCCCGCAACCCGCTGGTGGCCGCACTGCCCGCCCCGGCCCGTGCCGACCTCCCGACCGCGCACGCGTGGCCCGAGATCACGGCGCGGCCCGAGGACATGGTCGTGATCGTCGGCGCGGGTGAGGTCGGACCGTACGGTTCGTCGCGCACGCGGTTCGAGATGGAGGTCGACGAGAAGCTCTCCGCCGCAGGCGTTCTCGAGCTCGCATGGAACACGGGCCTGGTCACTTGGGAAGAGACGCCGAAGCCGGGTTGGTACGACGTCGCCTCCGGCGACCGGATCGCTGAAGCCGAGATCGCCGACCGCTACCACGACGAGGTCGTCGAACGCTGCGGTATCCGTCGCTACGCCGACGAGGGCGCGATGGTCGAGAACTCCGCTCCGTTGCTGGAGTCGGTGTTCCTCGACGACGATCTGACGTTCACCGTGCCGAACGAGGCCGCGGCCCGCGCATTCGCGTCGGCGGATCCCGAGCGCACCCGGATCGTCGCGACCGAATCCGGTGATTGGACGGTCACTCGGCTGGCCGGCACCGAGATCCGCGTCCCGCGTCGCTTCGAATTGTCACGGACCGTCGGCGGACAGATCCCGACCGGCTTCGACCCGGTCCGCTGGGGAGTCTCACCGGACATGGCCGAGTCCGTCGATCGAGTCGCGCTGTGGAACCTCGTCGCGACCGTCGACGCGTTCTTGACCGCGGGTCTTAGCCCGAGCGAGCTCATGCGCTGGGTCCACCCCGGCCTGGTCGCCAATACGCAGGGCACGGGCATGGGCGGCATGACGTCGATGCGGTCGCTGTACGTGGACACGCTGCTCGGCGAGTCGAAGGCCAACGACATCTTGCAGGAAGCGCTTCCGAACGTCGTCGCCGCGCACGTCGTGCAGTCGTACATCGGCTCGTACGGAGCGATGATCCACCCGGTCGCCGCGTGCGCGACGGCTGCGGTCTCCGTCGAGGAGGGTGCGGACAAGATCCGGCTGGGCAAGGCGCTGTTCGCTGTTGCAGGTGGATTCGACGACCTCGGTATCGAAGGCATCGTCGGATTCGGTGACATGTCGGCGACGGCGGACTCAGCGGACATGGCGGCCAAGGGAATCGGCGAGCGTCGCTACTCCCGAGCCAACGACCGTCGTCGCGGCGGCTTCGTCGAGTCGGCGGGCGGCGGCACCGTGCTGCTGGCCCGCGGTGACGTTGCCGCAGAACTGGGTCTGCCGGTTCTCGGCGTGGTCGCGTGGGCGCAGAGCTTCGGCGATGGCGTGCACACGTCGATCCCGGCTCCGGGCCTCGGCGCCCTCGGCGCGGCCCGCGGCGAGGCGTCGTCGCCGCTCGCGTCGTCGCTCGCCTCGCTGGGCGTCAGCGCCGACGATGTGGCGGTCGTGTCCAAGCACGACACGTCCACTCGTGCCAACGATCCGAACGAGTCGGAACTGCACGAGCGTCTGGCCGGTGCCATCGGCCGCGGCGACGGAGCGCCGTTGTTCGTGGTGTCGCAGAAGTCGTTGACCGGTCACGCCAAGGGCGGTGCTGCCGCATTCCAGCTGATCGGGCTATGCCAGGTGCTCCGCGACGGTGTCCTCCCGCCCAACCGGAGCCTGGACTGTGTGGACGAGAAGATGGCCGAGTACCAGCACCTGGTGTGGCCGCGGGAGCCCCTGCGGATGGGGGCGCGGTTCCCGCTCAAAGCGGGTCTGCTCACCAGTCTCGGCTTTGGCCACGTGTCGGGTCTCATCGCAGTCGTCCATCCCGAGGCGTTCGTCGCCTCGCTCGACGAGTCGAGCCGCGACGGCTATCGGCGGGCGGCGGCTGCCCGTCTGCGCGACGGTCGTCAGCGTCTGCTGTCGTCGATGTGTGGCGGCGAACCGGCCTACCAGCGTCCGGACGGACGTCGTTTCGGCGACGCCGACGAGCACACCGCCGAGTCGGCGCTGTTGCTCGACCCGGAGTCGCGGCTGACCGCGGAAGGCACTTACGTCTGATGAGCATTGTCGGAGTGGGGATCGACATGGTGTCGGTTCCCGAGTTCAGCGAGCAGCTGTCCACGCCGGGCTCGACGTTCATCGGTCACTTCTCGGTCGGCGAACGTCGTGACGTGGCCGACCGCAGCGGCGACGGCGTCCGAAACCTTGCGGCGCGGTGGGCGGCCCGCGAAGCCGTCATCAAGGCGTGGTCGTCCAGCAGGTTCGGTCTCGCACCGCTGTTGCCGGACACGGCTGTGAATCAGGTGGAGATTCAGTCGGACTCGTTCGGAAGACCGCGTGTTCGTCTACACGGCGATCTGGCGAATGCGATCGGCCACTTGCGGATCCACGTATCGTTGACGCACGACGGCGACATGGCCGGCGCCGTCGCGATCCTTGAGGAGGCGGCGCAAGGCTAGTCGTCTTGGCGCTCGGAGGTTCAGGCGCCCTCGATCGACTCTTCGAGGAGCAGGTAGCCGGCGAGCATCCGTTTGAGTTCGCCGACTACCTCTTCGTGGTGGTGCGGCGCCTGCACGGAGAAGCTGAGCAACGAGTACGCGGCGTGGACGAGGACCTCGGCCATCATCTGGCGTCGGTCGCGCTCGGACGTCGGGGTCAGCGGCGCGAGGATGCGCGAGACTTGTTCGGCGAGGATCTTCTCGGTGATCGACGCCGTCGCACGTGTGGCGGGGGTCGACTGGACCGCCAGCCAGACGGCACGGCGCGACGGGTCGGTGCGCCACAGCTCGGCGAGGTGGTCCAAGAACTTCTCCAGTAGCTGCGGCCACTGGAGCGACGGGATCTCTGAGGCGAACGCGGACAGTTCTTCGCTCACCGCGGTCGTGTCCTGGCGGTCGAGCTCGCAGACGACCACGTACTTGTTGGCGAAGTACTGGTAGATGGTACCGATGGGGAGATCGGCGCGCTGCGCGATCTGCTCGCAGGTCAGCGAATCGAAACCGACGTCGATCAGTACATCGCGCGCCGACGACAGGATCGTCTCGAACGTCCGTCGACTCCGTTCCTGCGTCGGCCGCTTACGCGGGACGAGGGGCTCAGGTGAGTCAGCATGGGTCATGCCGAGAGAGTCAGATCGACAGGTCGCGACGTAGCTTCGCGACATGCCCGGTAGCGCGCACGTTGTACTGCGCGGCCGCGATGACGCCGTTCTCGTCGACGAGGAACGTCGATCGGATGACGCCCTGGACGACCTTCCCGTACATCTTCTTCTCGCCGAACGCGCCCCACGCGGTGAGGACTGTCTTGTCGGGATCACTCAGGAGCGGGAACGTCAGCTCGTCGCGTTCGACGAACTTCGCGAGCTTGGCAGGTTTGTCGGGCGAGACGCCGATGACGTCGATGCCCTGGCCGTTCAGCTCGGCGAGACTGTCGCGGAAATCGCATGCCTGCTTGGTGCAGCCGGGGGTCATCGCTGCCGGGTAGAAGTAGACGATCACCTTGCGTCCGGCGTAGTCGGAGAGGGACACGGGCTTCTCAGTGGAGTCGAGAAGAGTGAAACCAGGGGCTGTGTCTCCGACAGAGAGGCGCGCATTCTCAGACATACCGCCAGGCTATCCGATCGTAGTGACAGTGATCCCTTGTAGGCTCAACCCGAAGACGAACGCTGAGAAGTCGAAAGTATCTGGAGGACGAACGTGGCCGGTGACACCGAACGGATCGAGAAGGACATCGCGCAGGCGCGCGAGGAGCTCGCGAAGACCCTCGATCAGCTCGCGGTGAAGGGGAACCCGCAGCGACTGGCTGGCGAGGCGAAGGCGAAGGCGTTGGGCATCGTTCAGAAGCCGGCCGTCAAGTACGGAGCCGCCGGAGTCGGCGCCCTCGTCGTGGTCGCGGTGATCGTCAAGATCTTCCGCTGACCGCACTGCTGGTCGAGCTCAGCCCTGCTGGTCGAGCGGAGTCGAGACCCCCGGTCCGCCGGTCTGTTCGCAGACCGGCGGACCACTGCGTTAACGCCCAGTCCCACCGCCGACCTGGCGATTTGGGTTATCTTCGATCCTGCTGTTAATGTTTCTTCTCGCAAGGCCAAGCGCCATTAGCTCAATTGGCAGAGCAGCTGACTCTTAATCAGCGGGTTCGGGGTT
>NZ_JBQEDL010000029.1:0-52910 GCF_052106715.1 Gordonia sp. (in: high G+C Gram-positive bacteria) | reverse complement strand
ATCAGCGGGTTCGGGGTTCAAGTCCCTGATGGCGCACAGCACATCCCTTCACCAGCGGAGACGTCGGTGAGGGGATTTTTCATTCCGAAGTCTTCGTTACGGCCGGACCTCGGGGGCCTCACTTCACGTTGTTGGCCGCCGTCGACAGCTTCGGAACGATACGGTCGAGCAACCACGGCAGGTTTACGACGTTCGGCGAACTCGCGGCGAAGACGAGGTCGGGATCGGTCATAGCCACGTTCGACTTCTGACGCACCGCGCGGAGCGTGGTGTACGCCGGGTTCGACTCGGCGTCCGCCTTGGTCGACTCGTCCAGGAACCAGGTGGTGAGAACGTCGGGGGAGTATCGGCCGACGCTCTCCCAACCGACCTGTGCGGCGAACTTCCCGTCCGGCGCGGACTCCCGAAGCGAGGCGAGCGACTCGAGCGGAGTGAACCCCATGGCGGCCAGCATCTCGACGCGCGGGTCGGTGTCGAAGTAGTAGCCGAGGCCCGCTGGATCGGTGACGCTGGTGGCCGCGACCGTCTTGCCGGAGAACTCCGGATGGGAGCGTTTGACCTCGGCGAGCCGTTCGTCTGCGTCCGCGACGAGTTGCTTGGCCTCGTCGGGCTTGCCGAGCACCGCGCCGACGGTTGTGGCCTGGTCTCGCCAGCTGGTCTGCCACGGTGCGCCGGGATAGGCGACCGTCGGGGCGATGTTGCTGAGCAGTGCATACTGGTCCGCAGTGAGGCCGGACTGGACGGCGAGGATCACATCGGGGTCGAGGGCGGCGATCTTCTCGTACGGCACCGACTTGCTGGTCTCGTCGAGCAGTTCGGGCTTCGCGTCACCGAGGCGGTCTGCGACCCACGGCTGAATACCGCTGCCGTCGGAGGTATCCGACGTCATATCGCGCATCCCGACCGGCGTGACTCCGAGTGCGAGGGCCGTTTCGGTACTGCCCCAGCCGAGAGTGACGACACGTTCGGGGCGAGTCGGGACAGTGACGTCTCCGAGTGCCGATGCGACCGTCACCGGATACCCGGCGGCGACGTCTGCCTGGGTGTCGTCGTCGGACGGTGAGCACGCGGTCATACAAGCGGCGGTCGTAGCGACGGTGGCCAGAACCACGAGTCCTCGTCGAATCATCGTTCTCCTCTGTCCTGAGAAGAGCCACCCGGCCCTTCAGTATGCCTAGCCTAACCATCACCTATGGTGGTCCTGGTAGTTGGCTGTGACGACTGATCCGATGCGCGGCACCGTCAACCTCTAGTCGATGTCGTGACCCATTCGGTCGAATGAGTCACACCGGTGTGACCCCGGCGTCGATGCAGTGGTCGTTGTCGGAGGTATTGGGTATTGTCGACAGCGATTCATCGAGGTAGTGGAGCTTTCGTCCGTCGGTAACATCCCTGCGTGCAGTGACGACAAAAAGGACGACGCTGCACCTGCGTGTGGCGAATCGGTCCAGCTGTCCTCGGCGACGAGGAATACGGTCGACGTCTCGTACAATCGACGAGAATCGGAACACGGTCCGCTTTCGGATTCCCATGACCATGAGTCGGGAACGGTTTAGAAGAGGTTTGGTAGCAAGATGGGCATCACTCGGAGTGGCCGACGCAGACCAAAGGTCACGGCGTCGGTGGTTGCGCTGTTGGTCGGGACGATGGCATTCCTATCGGCCTGCGGTGGAAACTACGGCAGCGAAGTCCAGGCGGATGGCGAGTTCGCCGACATGATCAAGCCCGCGATCTCCGTCACGGACACCGGCGGCGAGGCGCTCGGTAAGAACGAGGTCGACGTCCAGCCCGGGCAGCCCATCGTCGTGAACGCGACCGAGGGCGCCATCACCGACGTGAAGATCAAGAAGGCCAGCGGTGGATTTATCGCTGGTGACGTCAGCGACGACGGTGCGAAGTGGACGAGCACCGAGCCGTTCGGCTACGGCCGTAGCTACACCGTCAACGCGACCGCGTCCGGCGTCGGCGGCAGTACCACGAGCACGACCAAGTTCACGACGCGTTCTCCGCAGAACCAGACCGCTGCCTACATCACTCCGCCGAACGGTGAGACCGTGGGCGTGGCGCAGCCCGTCGGTGTCCGCTTCGACGAGGCGATCGCCGATCGGAAGGCCGCTGAGAAGGCCATCACGATCACGACGAACCCGAAGACCGAAGGTGCGTTCTACTGGATCAGCGACCAGGAAGTGCGCTGGCGTCCCAAGGAGTACTGGAAGCCCGGTACCAAGGTCGACGTGAAGGCCAACATCTTCGGCATCGATCTCGGCGACGGCACGTTCGGTCAGGACAATGCGTCGTCCAGCTTCAAGGTCGGTCGCGATCTCGAGCTCTCGGTCGACGACAGCGACAAGATCGTTGTGGTCAAGCGCGACGGCAAGGTGATTCGTCGGATGCCGACGTCGATGGGCAAGGCTGACGCGCCGACCAACAACGGCGTCCACACGATCGGCGACCGCGTCGACAGCATCATCATGGACTCCGCGACCTACGGTGTCCCGAACACCTCGGCCGACGGATACCGCACGCCGGTCGACTACGCGACCCAGATGTCCTACAGCGGCATTTACCTGCACGCGGCTCCCTGGTCGGTGTGGGCGCAGGGCAACACCAACACGTCTCACGGCTGCCTCAACCTGAGTCCCGAGGACGCGCTGTGGGTCGTGCGGAACACGCTGCGAGGAGACCCGGTGACCGTCACCGGTACCGTCGGCGAGCAACTGCCGGGGACCGACGGTCTCGGTGACTGGAACATCCCGTGGTCGACCTGGTCGAAGGGCAACGCGTAACCGCCGCGGCCTTTGCCCCCCATAAGTGAACATATGAAAAGAGTCCGGCTGAGGGATCCTCGGCCGGACTCTGCCATTGTGCGGTGTTAGTATCGCGGACGGTAGAAAAAATCACTGACGATTGGTATGGACACCATGGCTCGTCCCTCGTGGGAAACTGAGGACCTGACCGCACTGCGTGAGATGGCGCGCGGCTTCTGTGAGAAGGAGATCGCTCCCAACACTGAGCGGTACATCGAACAACACCACGTCGATCGCGACCTGTGGCGTAAGGCAGGCGAAGTCGGACTCCTCTGCATGTCGATTCCGGAAGAGTACGGCGGCGGTGGCGGAACGTTCGCTCACGAAGCAGTTCTGATCGAGGAGCAGGCCCGCCTCGTCGACTCGTCGTGGGGGCAGAGCCTGCACAACGGCATCATCGCCCACTACATTCTGGCGTACGGCTCGGAAGAGCTGAAGAACAAGTGGCTGCCGAAGATGGCCTCCGGCGAGGTCGTCGGCGCGATCGCCATGACCGAGCCGGGCACGGGATCGGATCTGCAGAACGTCAAGACCAAGGCGGTCAAGGACGGCGACGACTACGTCATCGACGGTTCCAAGACCTTCATCACCAACGGTGGTCAGGCCGACATCGTGATCGTCGTCGCCAAGACCGATCCCGCAGCGGGCGCCAAGGGCATCTCGTTGATCCTGGTGGAGACCGACCGTGAGGGCTTCAGCCGCGGCCGGATCCTCGACAAGGTCGGCATGCGTGGTCAGGACACCGCGGAACTCAACTTCTCAGGTGTGCGCGTCCCGCAGTCGAACCTCCTCGGCGACCAAGAGGGCCTCGGCTTCATCCAGCTGATGACCCAACTGCCGCAGGAGCGATTGATCATCGCCGTCGCGTCCGTCGCCGGTATGGAGGTGGCGCTGGAGAAGACACTCGAATACACCAAGGAGCGCACCGCGTTCGGCAAGCCGGTGTTCGGGTTCCAGAACACCAAGTTCAAGCTCGCGGAAGTGGCGACCGAGGCGCATATCGCCCGAGTGTTCGTCGACGACTGCATCGAGAAGCACCTGCGTGGGGAACTCGACATTCCGACAGTGGCGATGGCCAAGTGGTGGACCACCGAGCGCGCCATGCAGGTCGCTGACACCTGTCTGCAGCTGTTCGGCGGATACGGCTACATGAACGAGTACCCGATCGCACGCATGTGGGCCGACAACCGCGTCCAGATGATTTACGGCGGCACCAACGAGATCATGAAGGAAGTCATCTCGCGTTCGCTGTGACGCGTTAGTGCGTCGGGTTGGTGTAAGCGGCAAGGAACTCGGTGAGCATCTTCGCGGTGACCGGTCTCGGCAATGACTCAATCGCGGAAATCACCGCGCTCATATCGAGAGCATCCGACGTGTCCGCCGGATCGGTGTGCGGGTCGATTCCCGCACCTGTCAGGACGGCTTCGGTGGATACCGAATCGAGCGAGAGTGCGTCGTCGACGGTGATCGCACCGGCGTCGAACGCGTCGGCCAACTCCTGAAGTGGCCCCGGTGCGGGGGAGCGGTCAGTCCCTCGAGCGGCGTCGGCTCCTTCGCGCAGTGCCGCCGACAGTTCTTCGATGACCGCCGACGTGGCCGGAGTGATCGTCAAATGGGTACTCGCAGGCAGCACCGAGCCGTCCTTCTGGACGTACTCGGGCTGTGCCTGCAGTGTGAAGCCTCGTGCGGCGACCTCGTCGGCCCATCGGTGGGGGTGGATGGGGGTCGTCGCACCCTGGTCGGCGGTGACGGCGAATACGGGACCAGTCGGCTCGCCGACAACCCGTAGCCCGTCGAGGCCCTCGACGGCGGCCACGAGTGTGCGTACCGAGGTTGCGATGTCCGCGACGAGTCGGGCGAAACCGTCGTCGCCGAGGTGCCTCGCTATGGCCCATGCGGTGGCCGGGCCTGCTGCCGATTTGGAACCGAGAAGTGTCGGGTTCACGATCGGGTAGCCGGGCCAGTCCGTGGTCGAGAAGTAGGCGGCGCGGTGCCGGTCCCGCTCGGCGTACAACAGCACCGAGGCGCCCTTGGGCGCGTATCCATACTTGTGGAAGTCGGCAGACAGGCTGGTGACGCCGGGCACGGTCAGATTCCACGCTGGTAGCGGCTGCGGCCACCAGGCGAGCGCGAAACCGCCGAGGCACGCGTCCACGTGTAGGCCGACACCGCGTCGCAACGCCAGGGCTCCGAGGTCGGCGATCGGGTCGAGGGCTCCGGTCGGGTAGTTGGGCGCCGAGCCCACGAGCAGGATCGTGTCGTCATCGACGGCCCGCGCCATCGCGTCGATGTCGGCACGTGTGGTGATGGGATCGACTGGGACTCGATGCACTGTGACGCCGAGTAGCTTTGCGGCTTTGTCGAATGCCGCGTGCGCCGTCGACGGGACGACGATGTTGCCCGATCCGGCAGGCGTCCGCGTGTGTTCACGTGCCGAGAGGACCGCGAGCACGCAGCTCTCCGTGCCGCCGGAGGTCACCGAGCCCACCGCATCAGCTGATCCGAATGCTTTGCGCGCGAAGGAGATCAAGTCTCGCTCAAGGACCGCGACTGATCCGAAGACGGTCGGGTCGAGGCCGTTGACCGGCTGCACGAGTGCCGCAGCGTCGGCGGCGAGACGGTCGAGATCCGCCAGACCGGAATCGTAGACGTACGACAGGATCCGGCCGCCGTGGGTCGGCGCGTCGGTGCTTCGGAGTCGTCGGAGTTCAGTGAGGACGTCGTTGGGGGAGTTCACCGGTTTGGTGCCCTTTCATAGCGGAGGAATACGACGATGCTGACAGCGACCAGCAGAGCAGGCAGGAGAGAGAAGCCGCCGGCGATTCCTGCGATGGCGACGTCGCTCTGCGCACGGTCCTCGTCGTTCGTCGATGAGACGAAACCGGTCGCTGCGAGGACGAGGAGGTACGCGCCGGGGCCGAGAGCGAGCCCCAGCGTCTCGCCCGCGGTCCAGAGGCCCGACAACGAGCCGCCCTGGTCGCGTCCTCGGGCCGCCGACACCTCGTCGATGACGTCGGGAAGCATCGCAAGCGGAAATGTCTGCATCCCCGCGTACCCGACGCCCGCGAGCGCGACCAGCGCGAAGATCCACGGCCCCGAACCGAACATGGCACCCGCCAACCCGAGCGCGGCGACCCCGAATAGGACGGAAGCGGCGATCAGCGCGGCCGGCTTGCCGTACCGGACGCCGACCCTGACCCAGACGGGCATCACGAGCAGTGCCGGGCCGACGAGCGCGACGAAGAGAAGCGTCAACGCACCGGAGTCGTCCAGGACGTATGTCGCGAGATACTGCGCGCCCGCGAGCATCACGGCACTGGCCAACGCCTGAAGGACGAAGACCGTCACCAGGATCCGATAGCGGGCGTTGTCACGGAACGCGGTGAACGCGTCGCGCTGGCGGGTGGGCGTGGCGTTGACCGCCACTCGCGCCCGACCATGCGTGCCCGCGAATGCGGTCGCCGCGGCCATACCCGCAGCGATGAGGGCGGCAGCAGCGATCGCCATCACCAGGTAACCTCCCGGGCCGCCGCCGAAGACGTCCCGGATCGCGGGCGCGCCAGCTCCGACGACGAGGATGGTCAACGCGAGGATCGCGATGCGCACAGAGACCAGTCGGGTCCTTGCGTTGTAGCCGTCGGTGAGCTCGGCAGGCAACGCGATATACGGGACTTGGAAGCAGGCGTAGGCCAGGGCGCCCGCGGTGAAGAAGAACAGGACCCACACTGCAGCTGCAGCTGGGCCGAGTCCGGTCGGCGTCGCGAACGTGAGGATGAACGTCGGCACCAGTGCCCCCGTGCCGATCCACATCAGTCGCGTCCTCGATCGGGTCGCCGCCGCGTGCCGATCGCTGATCGCACCGATCAACGGGTTGACGACGACGTCGACGGCCTTGGGGATCACGACGACGATCGACGCGAGGATTGCCGCGACGCCGAGGGTGTCGGTGAGGTAGTAGGCGAGGACGAGTCCGGGGAGGACGCCGAAGCCTCCGGTCCCGACACTGCCTGCGGCATAGCCGGCTACCACGCGACGCGTCACCATTTCGTGAACCTATCCGACCCGACCGGAATTGTCGGGAGTTCAGGGGAGTGCCGTCGACATCCACCGAATCGGCGACGTGTAGAACAGGATGCATGCTGACCAACGACGACCGGATCGCAGCACTGGAGGCGATCGAATCGATTAAGAGCCTCAAACACGGGTACTGGAGAGCCTGTGACGCGAAGGACCCCGAGGGGTTCGAGGACTCCTTCATCTCCGAGGGCGCGGTGATCGATTACGGTCCACTCGGCAGCTTCGACGACGTGAAGCCGGTGGTCGAGGTCTTCCGCAACGTCGCCTGTGCGAAGGTGGACGGTCGCTACACGGTCCTGGACATGCATCATGGCTCGCACCCGGAGATCGAACTGACGGCGCACGACACGGCAGTCGGTCGATGGTCGCTGCGGTTCCGTCAGGTGAACACCGTTGAGCGGACCGAGACCGTGACGATCGGCGAGTACGACGATGAGTACAGGTTCACCGACGGAGCATGGCGAATCTCGGTGAGTCGTTTCACGCCGCGGTGGTCCATCACGAGGCCGCTAGGTGACGGCGCTCGGATCGAAGAGGGTACTTTCGGTAGTCGTGGTTGACTTCGCATATGTGATCGCCGGGTCGGAGGCGACCGGCGGCGCCGGTATCCAGACAGATCTCAAGACGTTTCAGGCGTCCGGAGTATTCGGCCTCGGCGCTATCACCTGCATCGTGTCGTTCGATCCAGCGAACGACTGGCGACATCGGTTCGTGCCGATAGAGCCGGGCGTCATCGCCGACCAGATCGAAGCCGCGACGAGCGCATACGACCTCGACGTCGTCAAGATCGGAATGCTCGGCACGCCTGCGACGATCGACGTCGTCGCGGACGCGTTGGGCCGACAGTCGTGGCGTCACGTCGTCCTCGACCCGGTTCTGATCTGCAAGGGCCAGGAGCCCGGAGCTGCGCTCGACACCGACCAGGCGTTGCGTGCCAAGGTCCTGCCGCAGGCCACCGTCGTGACCCCGAATCTGTTCGAGTCGCAGATCCTGTCCGGAATGAACTCGATCACCACCGTCGACGAGCTCGCGGAGGCCGCTCGCCGTATCGGTGCGCAGGGCCCGCAGTACGTGTTGGCCAAGGGCGGCGTCGAACTGCCCGGAGACGATGCGGTCGACCTCCTGTTCGACGGGCAGGATGTGACGGTACTGCGTGCACCGAAGATCGGCGGCAAGCGGGTCTCCGGCGCCGGCTGCACTTTGGCTGCGGCGTTGACGGCCGAGCTCGCGAAGGGTGCGTCGGTCATCGACGCGGCGCGTAGCGCAAAGGACTTCACCGGTGCGGCGATTGCGGCGCGCGTGAGTGGACACCTCCCGTTCGACGCTGTCCGTCAAGGCGTCGAGGGCTGAGTCAGTCGCCCAACTGCCCGGACAGTCGGTCTCGCCGCTGAGTGGACTCCTCGTTCAGGCCGACGATGTCGACGGTCTTGTCCTTGGCTCGGTACTTGGTCTCGATGGCGTCGAGCGCGGCGACGGTCGAGGCGTCCCAGACATGGGTGTCCGAGAGATCGATGACGACGTGGTCGGGGTCGTCGACGTAGTCGAACTGATACACGAGGTCGTTGCTGGACGCGAAGAACAGTTCGCCGCGCACGTGGTAGACGCGGGTGATCTGGTCGCCGTCGACAAGGTCGGTGCGTGTCACCTTTGTGAAATGGGCGACACGCCGGACGAACAGCAGGGTCGCGACGATGACGCCCGCGACGACGCCGATCGCCAGGTTGCTGGTCGCGACCGTCGCGACGACGGCGATCACCATGACAGCCGTCTCGCTCCTCGGCATCCGGCGCAGGGTGGACGGGCGAATGCTGTGCCAGTCGAAGGTGGTGGCGGAGACCATGATCATCACTGCGACGAGCGCGGCCATCGGAATCTGTCCGACGATGTCGCCGAGACCGACGACGAGAACGATGAGGGCCACACCGGTCAGGAACGTCGAGATGCGGGTCCGGGCCCCGGCGGTCTTCACGTTGACCATCGTCTGGCCGATCATGGCGCAGCCGCCGATACCGCCGAAGATGCCAGTCACCACGTTCGCGACGCCCTGACCCCAGCCCTCACGAGTCTTGTTCGAATGAGTGTCGGTGATGTCGTCGACGAGTTTCGCAGTCATCAGCGACTCGAGCAGGCCTACGAGCGCCATGCCTGCGGCGTACGGCGCGATGATCCGCAGCGTCTCGAGGTCGAAGGGGACGTCGGGGATGAGCCAGTGGGGCAGGGAACTGGGGAGTTCGCCCTCGTCGCCGACGGTGGGGACTCCTACTCCGAACGCCATCGCCACAGCGGTCAGGACGATGATCGCGATGAGCGGCGACGGCACCACGGTGGTCAGCCTGGGCAGTCCGACGATGATGGCCAGTCCGACAGCGATCATCGGATACACCATCCAAGGCACGTCGACCATGTGTTGTATCTGCGCCGAGAAGATCAGGATCGCGAGCGCGTTCACGAATCCGACCATCACGCTGCGCGGGATGAATCGCATGAGCCGCGCGACACCGCACACGCTGAACACGATCTGCAGCACGCCGGCGAGGAGGACGGTCGCGATGAGGTAGTCGATGCCGTGTTCACGGACGACGGGTGCGATCACGAGTGCGGTCGATCCGGCGGCGCCGGAGATCATCGCGGGACGCCCGCCGACGATCGAGATCGTCACCGCCATCGTGAACGACGCGAACAGTCCCATACGCGGATCGACGCCAGCCGCGATCGAGAACGAGATCGCTTCGGGGATCAAGGCAAGGGCCGTGACAACGCCTGCCAGGGCCTCTTTCGTCAAGAGGCGAGGGCTGCGCAATGCGGTTATGACCGGTCCGTCGAGGAGACGGGACGCCGTTGCGTGCACCGCGGCTTCTCCTGTCGGTCGAGTGTTGCCTAGAACCGAGGAAACACTACTCGCCTTTAGCCCAGGAGATCGGCGAGGATCGCCAGGCCGTGATCGGCGTCATCGGCACGTGCGTGGCTGAAGTTCAGTCGCATCGTTCCGAGGTCGGGCAGATCGGGTGAGAACTCCTCCCCGGGCATGAACGCGACGCCGCGCTCGATCGCTGCTGCGAGAAGCGGTCGAGTGTCGAGGCGCTGCGTGAGCCGGAGCCAGAAGAACAGTCCGCCCTTCGGCCTCTCCCAGGTCGCGAGGTTCTGGAAGTGCCGGGTCAGTGCGGCGTCGAAGGTGTCGCGTCGTTCCCGGTAGAAGTCGGCGAGACGATCGATCCGAGCCGTCCAGCCGGGGGCGGTGAGGGCGTCGAGAACGATGTGCTGCGACAGCCGCGAGGTATGGAGGTCGGTGGCCTGTTTGATCATGACGAGTTTGTCGAACAGATCCGCAGACGCGGCGATGAAGCCCAGCCGCAGACCCGGTGCGAACGTCTTGGAGAACGATCCCTGATAGATCCACTGTCCGCCGGCCATCCGTGCGGCGACCGGCGTGCGGTCGCACGGATCGTAGACGAGATCGCGGTATGGGTCGTCTTCGAAAAGCACGGTGTCCTCGCGTAGGCAGCGTTCGGCGAGGCGGTCGCGGTCGACAGCGGACATGCACGCTCCGGTGGGGTTGCCGAAGGTGGGGACGACGTACGCCAGACGCGCATCCTCGTTCGACGACGCCGCGAGGTCGACGAACCGTGCGCCGTAGAAGCGGAACACCTGAAGCGCCGCGAGGTAGGTCGGGTCGTCGACCGCTGTCGGCGTCCCCGGGTCGACGAGGAGTTTCGCAACGAGGTCGATGCCCTGCTGGCTGCCGCTGAGGATCATCACGCGATGCGGTGGCGCGTCGACACCGAGATCCATCAGACGTCGAGACACCTCGGCCCGCAGCGCGGGCTCGCCTTCGGACGGGCCGTACTGCAGGACCGACGGAGGAACGCTGCCCGACCACTCCGGGAGCATGTCGGTGGCAGGCAGGCCGCCCGCGAATGAGACCATCCCGGGTCGGTCGATCACTTCGAGGATCGACCGAATAGGAGATGGGCGAAGCCCTTCGATACGCTGCGAGAACATGCGGAACTCCAGACTTGGGTCAACATTGTTGACCCAATTGTGCGGGCTGAGACAAGATAGGTCAATATGGTTGACTCGAATCGCGAAGCGGAGCTCCGCGACGCCGTTGAGGCGCTCTATTTCGGGTATCGCGCATTCACTGCGTTGCCCGACCAGATCTTGACCGAATACGGTCTCGGGCGCGCTCACCACCGCATCCTCTACTTCGTCCAGCGTGAACCCGGGATCTCCGTCGGCGATCTGTGTGTGGTGCTCGACGTCTCGAAGCAGGCGATCAATCGGCCGATCAGAGATCTGGAGTCCATCGACCTGCTGACCGTCGATGCGGACGTTCGGGACCGGCGCGTGCGCCGACTGACGACGTCGGCGGCGGGCGCCGAACTCGAAGCCCGACTCACTGGCTCTCAACTGTCGCTCCTGGCGTCCGTGTTCGCTGGAGTCGATGCCCGCGCCGAAGCCCAGTGGACAGACGTGATGACGCGTCTCGCCGGAGCCGACAGCGAGTGACCGGCCCACAGCGCCCGTCGACGGTGAACTGGACCGAGAACGATTGCCTGCACTCGGTTCGCTGGCACTCGGAGTCCGGTGCCGACGCGCCGTCACGTGTCGTCGTGATCGGTGACGAAACCACCGCGAATCACGCATACCGGCTCGCGCGCTCGGGTACCGGGCTGTTGTGGCGCGGCGACTACCACAACGCACGCCAGCTGCTGACGGCGATCGGGCGGCGGATCGACCGCATTGCCACTCGACGCGGAGACGGCTCGTCGAGCTTCGCCGCGCACCGCGCGCAGCGGGCCGAACGCGCCCGAATCCTGGGCGCGCTGATCGTGCAGCTCGACGACGACTACAGACTGGGGCTGCGTCGTGCGCCGGAGGTTAGACAGGCGTGCGTCGAGGCCCATGGTGAGCCGCACGAGGCGATGTGTATCGCGCTGACCGAACTGCTCGGCGTGATCAGCGCGCGACAGTGGCATGAGAAGGGGGTACCGATCCCGACGCTCGACGCCCGAATCCACCCCTGCTACGGAGTGTTCTCCCCGATCAGGGGCGAGTACATCGACCTCGTAGCTCGTGCCCCGTTGCACGTGGGGGCAAGAGTGGCGTTCGATCTAGGCACCGGCACGGGGGTGCTCGCTGCGCTCCTGGCCCGCCGTGGAATCGGCCAGGTGACCGCGACCGACATCAATCCCCGCGCGGTGGCGTGCAGTCGCGACAACATCGCGCGCCTCGGCTACCGAGAACAGGTCGACGTGCTCGAAGCGGATCTGTATCCCTCGGGTCGAGCCGACCTGATCGTGTGTAACCCTCCGTGGCTGCCGGGCCGCCCCTCGTCGGCTCTGGAACAGGGCGTCTACGACGAGGACTCGCAGATGCTCCACGGATTCCTCGACGGTCTGTCGGCGCACCTCTCCGAGGGAGGGGAGGGCTGGCTGATCCTCTCCGACCTCGCCGAGCATCTCGGCGAACGGGCAACCGACCACCTCGCGCAACGCTTCGCCGCCGCGGGACTGCGCGTCGTCGACCGGCTCGACACGACGCCGACTCATCGTCGATCGAAGGACTCGTCAGACCGGTTTCATGCCGCACGCAGCCGCGAGAGGACGTCGCTGTGGCGTCTGACGCCCGACGATCTCGGTATGGTGAACCCATGACGGTCGCCCTCCGTGCGCAGGAAGCGTCGGACACCGAGCTCCTGCACGCGCTCTTCAGTGACGCCGCCACGACTCGGTACTGGTTCGTCGAGCCGTATCTGACGCGCGCCGACGTGCAGGCGCAGTTCGAGCGTCGTCGCGGTGACGGCTCCGCTCGACGGTTCGTCATCAGCGACGAAGGCGCAGACGTCGGCATCGTCGAACTCGTCGACATCTCGCCGCTGCACCGGACATGCGAGTTCCAGATCATCGTCGCGCCGGGGAATCAGGGGCGCGGGTACGCGCACACGGCGACGAAATTGGTTCTGGACTACGCGTTCGGAACGTTGAACCTGCACAAGGTGTACCTGCTGGTCGACGTCGACAACGCCGGAGCGATCCATGTCTACACCAAGGCCGGGTTCGAGGCCGAGGCGACGCTGCGCGAGGAGTTCTACGCCGAAGGCGCCTACCGAGACGTGGTGCGGATGGCAGTGTTCGCGCGCGACTGGGGCATCACGGGCTCGCGATGATCTGTTGCTCGCCGTCGTGGACGACCAGCGCTTGATCGTCGTCGAGTGCGAGCAACGGGAAACGGTCGCCGAACGTCGTGAACGTCCGGTCGATCAACGCGGACGGGTACGCCGGAAGCATTCCGCCCGCGTGGGGGATCGGCACGTCCGAGATCCACCCGAAGCCCGTGGTGTTCTCGAGTCCCGGCGCCTGCGCCGGATCGTCGAGCAGGCCGGAGGGTTCGATGTCGGGGCCGGCGATCACCGATCCGGCGCTCAGTCCGATATACGGGAGACCGTCACGGATCCGCTTGTCGAGCACCAGGTCCATGCCGGACGCTCGCAGTTCGTGCCAGATGATGAAGGTGTTGCCGCCGCCGACAAAGACTGCATCGACCGACTCCGGAGCGGCCGCGAAGTCGACCACTCGGAAGCCTCTGTCTGCGAACAATTCTCGGCCCGCACCCCAGATGTGACCGATCGTGGTCTCGCGAGGCGGCTTTCCGACGGTGTCGGCGACGAAACGCTCTACGGCCCCGTCACCGAGGGAGAGTAGAAGCAGGTGCACGAGACTCGACGCTACCGGCTACTCCGCGTCAGACGTCTCCGCGTCGCAGCATCCGGCCGTGCGCGGTCTGGAAGTCGACCCTCTCGCCCCGCAGCCACGTGCTCGTCACGACGCCTGCGAGCGCTCGACCGTCGTACGGTGTGATCGGATTCTTGTGGTGGAGCTTGTGCACGTCGACGACCTGGGCGGACTCCGGTTCGAAGATCGCGAAGTCGGCGTCGTAGCCGAGCGCGATCTTGCCTTTTCGGTTCAGCCCGGCGAGAGCGGCGGGGTTCGCGGCCATCCACTCCATCACCTGGGGCAACTCGATACCGCGCCGCTTGGCCTCGGTCCAGATCAGCGACAAGCCCAGTTGGAGGGATGCGACGCCGCCCCATGCGACGCCGAAGTCGCCGTTCTCGATGTCCTTGAGGTCGACGGTCGACGGTGAGTGGTCCGAGACGATGCAGTCGATCGTGCCGTCGAGCAAGCCCTGCCACAGCAGTTCCCGGTTCGACGCCTCACGGATCGGCGGGCAGCACTTGTATGCGGTTGCGCCGTTCGGGATCTCCTCGGCGAGGAGCGTCAGGTAGTGCGGGCACGTCTCGACGGTGATCTTGACGCCGTCGCGGCGAGCCGTCGCGACCATCGGGAGGGCGTCCGACGACGACAGGTGCAGGACGTGGGCGCGCGCCCCGGTCCACCGTGCGCGTTCGATGACCTCGGCGATGGCGACGTTCTCCGCGCCGCGCGGTCGGGACGCGAGGAACTGCGAGTACTGGTTGCCCTCCGCGGTCGGAGCGTGGTCGATGGCGCGCGAGTCCTCGGCGTGCACGATCATCAGCGAGTCGAACCCGGCCAGCACGGCCATGTCCTTCTCCATCTCGTCGGCTTCGAGGTGGGGGAACTCGTCGACGCCGGAGTGCAGAAGGAAGCATTTGAAGCCGAACACGCCCTCGTCGTGAAGGCCCCGCAGGTCGTCAGTGTTTCCCGGGACCGCTCCGCCCCAGAAGCCGACGTCGATGTGGGTTTTGCCCGATGCCGCTGCGCGTTTGGCGTTGAGTGCCTCGACGTTCACCGTCGGCGGGATCGAGTTGAGCGGCATGTCGATGAGGGTGGTGACGCCGCCTGCTGCCGCAGCTCGGGTCGCTGAGTCGAAGCCCTCCCATTCGGTGCGGCCCGGCTCGTTCACGTGGACGTGCGTGTCGACCAGTCCGGGAATCATCACCTGCTCGTCGGTGAGTTCCACGACCTGCTCGCCGGTCAATCCGCTGCCCAGCGGTTCGATCGCGACGACGCGACCGTCGCGGATTCCGATCTCACGGGGGACGATGCCAGCAGTAGTGAGCGTGTGCTCACCGCGGACGACCAGGTCGAAGGTCGGCTGACTCGCCTGCTCGGTAGCGGCAGTGCTCATCTACGTGCTCCTTAACGCCGACGTAACTCGGCGGCAACGCAATTTCTCATCGTGGAATAGAAACTCTACTCATTGGAAGATTCTAGATGTGAGCATTGACACCGTCAATCGGCGGTAAGGCTTGACAGAAGGCGTCTATATGCGCGTTACTTATCGAACTTGTGGAGTATTACTTCCGCAAGGTGGAATCTCAGTGGCACCAGTGTTGCCGCTCCGACCGTGACAGGCGAATCCATGAGCACAGAGTCCACCGGGCTGATCGACGATCCCAGTCGTGACGATGCCATCCCGTCGTCGGACGTGAGTCCGTCGCTGTACAACAGTGATCTAGCGCCGACCAAGCGCAAGGGTCGACGGTGGGGTGGGTACAACATCTTCACACTGTGGGCGAACGACGTCCACAGCCTCGGCAACTACTCATTCGCGATCGGGCTGTTCGCCCTCGGGCTCGGCGGCTGGCAGATCCTGTTGGCACTCGGGCTGGGCGGTGTCTTCCTGTTCCTGCTCCTGAATCTGTCCGGGTTCATGGGGGAGAAGACGGGTGTCCCGTTCCCGGTGATGAGTCGCATCTCGTTCGGTATCCGCGGAGCCCAGGTGCCCGCGTTGATCCGTGGCGCGGTCGCCATCGCCTGGTTCGGCATCCAGACGTACCTCGCTTCGGTGGTCCTGCGCATCATGATCGTCGCCCTAGTTCCGTCGGCGAACACGTTGGACGCCAACGAGTTCCTCGGGCTGTCGACGCTGGGATGGATCTCGTTCGTGGCGTTGTGGATCGTGCAGGTGATCATCGTCAGCTACGGAATGGAGATGATCCGCAAGTATGAGGCGTTCGCCGGGCCCGTCATTCTCATCACGATGATCGCGCTCGCGGTCTGGATGCTCGGCAACGGCGATTGGGCCATCGCCTGGTCGACGCCCGACTCGCTGACCGGCGGTGACATGTGGTTGAAGATCGTCGGCGGTGCGAGCCTCTGGGTCGCGATCTACGGCACGTTCGTCCTGAACTTCTGTGACTTCACCAGGAATGCGACGTCCAAGCGGTCCATCGTGCGCGGCAACTTCTGGGGTATCCCGCTCAACATGCTCGTGTTCGGCGGCATCGTCATCACACTCGCCGGTGCGCAGTTCCGTATCGACGGCCGGGTCATCGAGTCGCCTGCCGACATCGTCAAGGAGGTCCCCAACACGCTCCTGCTGGTCCTGGCTTGCTTGGCGCTGCTGATCCTGACGGTGGCCGTCAACATGATGGCGAACTTCGTCGCCCCGATCTACGCGCTCAACAACCTGTTCCCAAGGCACCTGAACTTCCGTCGTGCCGCGCTGGTCTCTGCAGTGATCGGCCTGGTGATCCTGCCGTGGAACCTGTACAACTCGCCTGCGGTCATCGAGTACTTCCTCGGCGGTCTCGGCGCCGTCCTCGGGCCGTTGTTCGGCATCGTGATGGCCGACTACTGGCTGGTGCGTCGCGCAAAGATCAACGTTCCGGCGCTGTTCACTTCGCATCCCGACGGTGAGTACGCGTATGTGAAGGGCGTCAACCCGCGCGCCATCGTCGCGCTCGTCATCACCTCGGTGATCGCACTCCTTGTGGCGTTCCTGCCCGCCTTCGACTCCGTCGCCGACTTCTCCTGGTTCATCGGAGCGGGTGTGGGTGCGATCGTGTACCTCGCGGTCGCCGACCGCCGCGGGCCGTTCGCCGATGTCTCAGGTGAGCCCATCGCGGTGGCGAGCACTCACTGACCCTCCCCGAGAGAAGGAAGCTTTCATGCGAATTCTTGTCGCCAATGTGAACACGACCGCGTCGATGACCGAGGCGATCGCCGAGTCGGCGCGCGGCGTCGCTTCGCCCGGGACCGAGATCGTCGGCATCACGCCACGATTCGGCGCCGACTCGTGCGAGGGCAACTTCGAGAGCTACCTCGCGGCGATCGCGGTGATGGACGCTGTGACGTCGTACCCCGAGCCGTTCGACGCCGTCATCCAGGCCGGGTACGGCGAGCATGGGCGCGAGGGGCTGCAAGAACTCCTTGACGTTCCCGTCGTCGACATCACCGAGGCCGCGGCATCGACCGCGATGTACCTCGGCCACAAGTACTCGGTGGTCACGACGCTCGATCGCACGGTTCCGCTCATCGAGGACCGACTCAAGCTCGCAGGCCTGGACGCTCGGTGCGCGTCCGTGCGTGCGTCAGGCCTCGGCGTGCTCGAACTGGAGTCCGATCCCGAGCGTGCCGTCGAGGCGATCGTCGCGCAGTCGCGCGAAGCGGTCGAGATCGACCACGCTGAGGTGATCTGTCTTGGCTGCGGCGGAATGGCCGAACTCGAAGCGAAGGTCACGGAGGCGACGGGAGTCCCGATCGTCGACGGTGTCCGTTCGGCGGTGACGATCGCGGAAGGTCTGGTTCGGATGGGGTTGTCGACGTCCAAGGTGCGAACCTATGCGACTCCGCGTAAGAAGCAGGTGACCGGCTGGCCGTTCCAGCTGTAAGCGCGCGCAAACGGAAGGAAAACCGGGCGTCGCCTCCCAGGCGCCCGGTTTCCTTCGTCTCGCGGGGGGTTTACTGCGAGATCAGAGCATGATCTGGCGGTTGACGTCCTTGTACAGCAGGTAACGGAAGTTCGACGGACCGCCTGCGTAGCAGGCCTGCGGGCAGAACGCGCGCAGCGATAGAAAGTCGCCTTCCTGGACTTCGACCCAGTCGCCGTTGAGGTGGTAGACCGCCTTACCTTCGAGCATGAGCAGTCCGTGTTCCATCACGTGTGTCTCGGCGAAGGGGATCGTCGCACCGGGTTCGAACGTGACGACGTTGACGTGCATGTCGTACGCCAGATCCTGCGGGTCGAGCATGCGGGTGGTGCGCCACTTGCCGTCGGTGCCTGGCATCGCCGACGGTTCGATGTCCTGCTCGTTGCCGAACTTGACCGACGGGGTGTGGCCGTCGATCGCCTCGTAGCGCTTGCGGATCCATACGAACGTCGCATCGGCGTCGCCGTCGTTGCGGGCCGACCAGTCGGTGCCCGCGGGGAGGTAGGCGAAGCCGCCTTCGGCCAACGTCTGCGACTGTCCTGACGCGTTGACGATGAGGGCTCCGGATGTGACGAACAGGAACCCCTCGACCTCGGGCTGGGGCTCGGGCCGCTGCGCGCCGCCACCCGGCTTCACCTCGACGATCGCCTGGAAATACGTTGTCGCCCCGCCCGCGACGGGACGGTTGATGATCCACGACCGCGTGTCGGTCCACTCGGGGAGGACGGACGTGACGATGTCGGAGAGAACACCGCGCGGGATCACCGTGTAGGCCTCGGTGACGATGGCGCGGTCGGTCAGCAGGTCGGTCTGCGGCGGCAGGCCGCCGCGGGGCGTGTAGTACGACGCTGTGGTCACTGGTCACTCCTGGTAGGGCGGCCGAGCGCGATGCCGCGCACGGTTGTCATGGGGAGGTCGACGGTCGCCTCGATCTCGTCGACGGTGAGGGCTCCACACACGAAGCCGCGGTGGATCACATTGGCGAGCGCGCGGGCGGTCGCGGGCTCGTCCATCACGGTGGAGTCGAGTCGGTGGACGTAGTTGCGCAAGCGCGCGGCGGCGGGGCCGAACGCGCCTCGGTAGAACGCGTAGGTCGCGAGATAGCGAGTCACGAGTTGAGCGGGATGCATGTCCCAGCCCTGGTAGATCCCGCGTTCCAGGTGTCGTCGGACGAGGCGGGCGTGCAGCCGCCACGCTCTGGCGACGTTGTCGGCGTCCCCCACCGGGAGGATGTTCGTAGACCCGTCCGACATGTGGACGCCGGTCCCGGCCACTGCGAGCTGCATGACGTTCTTGGCGTGGTCGGCGACCGGATGCTCCATCGACTGGTAGGCCGCGGCGATGCCGAGCGATGCCGAGTAGTCGTAGGTGCCGTAGTGCAGCGAGCTGACCCGTCCGGCACCTGCGTGGACGAATTGAGCGACGGGTGCGCGTCCGTCGGAGCCGAGAATCGCCTGCGGAGTCTCGACCTGCACCTCGAAACGGATCCGGTTGTCGGGCAGGCCATTCGCGGCTTCGAGGGCATCGGCGACGGCGACCATCGCCTTCACCTGGTCGACCGACGTCACCTTGGGGAGAGTGAGGGTCAGGCCGTCGGGCAGCCCGCCCGACTCGACGAGACCGCTGACGAACATGTCGAGCGTGCGGATTCCGCGGGCGCGCGTGTTCGCCTCGAAGCATTTGAACCGGGTACCGACGAACGGTGTGGACGTGCCCGCGCCGATTGCGACGCGCAGTGCGGCGATCGCCTGCTCGACGTGGCCGTCCTCAGTCGCGTCATCGAACGTGCCGTAGCCGTCCTCGAAGTCGATGCGGAGGTCCTCGATCGGCTCGGCGGTCAGCTTGTGCTGCACCAGCGTTGCGAGAGTGTCGGGCTCGCAGTCGGTGTCGTTGGTGACACCGACCATTGATGCGACGGCGTCGAGCCCGCCTGCGGTGCGAGCGGCCTCGAGCGCGGTGGAGCCCCAGTCGGCGGGTGTCGTCGCCGTGTAGCGGTCACCCGGGACGTAGACGGTGTGGATCGGCTGCCGTCGTCCGTCGTCGCCGGGGTACTGCATCGCGAGCGCGGCGTCGGCGTCGCGCAGGCGGCGGTCGACGTCGGTGAGCACGGCGTCGTCGAGGTGTCGTGTCACAGGTGGCTCTCCTCACCGTTGGGAAGGCAATGCGGAGGATTAATTCCGCATCGTGGAGTTTAGTATGCGGAGGCGCGAAAGTACAGGACAGCGCTCTGATGGCAGACTCTGCCGATTCCGTATTGCGGAAGTTGTTGCGGGGCTGTTGAATGGAATCATTATCGTCGGCTGAGAGTGGATCGTATGGCGGAGAAGGCCTCGGGTGTGCAGTCGGTGGAGCGTGCCTTCGAGTTGATGGAGCTCATAGGCCGAGCGGGTGGTGAGTGCTCGCTCACCGAGTTGTCGGCGGAGTCGCCGCTGCCGCCGCCGACCATCCACCGACTCCTGCGGACCCTGGTCGGGATCGGTTATGTCCGACAACTGCCGAACCGGCGATATGCGTTGGGGCCGAGACTGATTCGCCTTGGTGAGGTCGCTAACCGGCAACTCGGAGCGGTCGCAGGTCCGGTGCTGCAGTCGTTGGTCGACGAGCTGTCGGAGACGGCGAGCCTCGCGGTGCTCGACGGCGACATGGTGATCTACACCGGTCAGGTCCCGTCGTTGCACACGATGCGCACGAACAACGAGATCGGTAAGCGAGTCGGTCTGCACACCTCCGGGGTGGGTAAGGCCGTACTCGCCGAGTTGGACGATGCGCGGATTCTCAAACTCGTCACTCAGTCAGGTCTTCCGGCGCCGACACGGCACAGCGCGTCGACACTGTCGACGGTCTTCGCGAACGTCGAACGGGTCCGTGCCGACGGGTATGCGATCGACGACCAGGAGTTGGAGGTCGGCGTGCGGTGCGTGGCCATGGCGGTGCCCGGCGCCCCGACTCCGATGGCGATCGGCATCTCCGGCCCGTCGGCGCGCGTGAACAAGGATTTGATCTCCAAGGCGGTGCCCGCGCTGAAGAAGGCCACGGGCATCATCTCCGAGGCGCTGATCGGAGCGATGGAGGAGTAGCGGCCGGAGGGGTCCTCACCCATTCAGTTCGCGCGCCGCTCCGAATCGCCATACGTACGTGTCGGTCCGTCGCGTGTGTTTGGAGATTCTCATGTTCCGTCGTCTCATCGTGGGTCTGGTCGGTGCAGCGTCGGTTGCCGTCGTCGTACCCATGGCCGCCCCCGCTGATGCAGCGCTGCTGCGGCCGGTGCCGCGCGTCGATCTCGAGCGCTATCTGGGGGGGGTGTGGCATCAGCTGGCCGCGAACCCGGCGCCCTACAACGTCGACTGCGTCCGGGACACCACCGCGAAGTACTCACTCATCGACCGACGCACCGTGGGCCGAGTAATTACCTCGTCGCGTATATCGCCGACGACTATTCGTGGGCGCTGGTCGGTGACCCGGGCCGGGTATCGTGCCTCATGCTGACCTCTCCGGTCACCGGCAGCTTCGGTGACATCCGCCCACTGTGCAGAGTGTGACGGTGCGGGCATCGATGTCTGTCACCTCTTGATCTCGGCCCAGCGGTCGAGCGCGTCGAGGCGCGCCACCGCGTGGTCGACGATCGGCGCCGGATAATCGGTCGGGCGTCCGTTCTTGAGTCGATGTACCCCGCGGCCGGGGATAGACCGAAGTTCGGGTACCCACCGGCGGACGTAGTCGCCGTCCGGGTCGAATTTCTCGCCTTGCAGCGTCGGATTGAACACCCGGAAATACGGTGCGGCGTCTGTTCCGGAACCGGCGACCCATTGCCATCCATGTTGATTGGACGCGAGGTCGCCGTCGATGAGGAGATCCATGAAATGCCGTGCGCCCCGTTTCCACGGAAGGTGGAGGTCCTTGGTGAGGAACGAGGCGACGATCATGCGCATCCGGTTGTGCATCCAGCCCTCGGTTGCGAGTTGGCGCATACCGGCGTCGATGATCGGGTATCCCGTGAGGCCGTCGCACCATGCGCGGAACGCGATGTCCGCGTCGGGGCCCGCGTCGTATTCGAGCCGGTTGAAGCGCTCGTCGAACTCCCGGTAGGCGCTGTCGGGCCGGTGGTGGAGGACATCAGCGTAGAACTCCCGCCAGCACAGTTCGCTGCGGAACTTCGATGCGCCCGGGTCTGACCGGTCGCGTAGATCGTGCAGGAGCGTCCTCGGATGCAGACATCCGACCTTGAGGTAGGCGGATAGTCTGCTGGTCCGATCCAGGTCCGGCCGGTCTCGATCGGTGGCGTAGTGCTCGAGCGACTCGTCGAGGAACTGTGCCCATCGTGCGTTGGCGGCGTCCTCGCCTGGCTTCACCGGAGGCTCCGCGCTCAGTGCGGGAAGTGGCGTCCTGTCGACGACGTCGGATGGGTCGAGCCAGCGCACCGTGGAAGCACCGGTTGACGCGGGGGAGCGCCAACCATGTTCGTGCCAGGCTCGCTGATACGGCCCGAACACTCGGTACTCGCTGCCGTCCGCCTTGCGCACGCGGCCGGGAGCCACAGCGTACGGCGAACCCGTGCGGACCAGCGGCACGGCCCGGAGGGCGGTCTCGACCGTTGCGTCTCGGCGGGCGCCGTACGGCGAGTAGTCGGCAGAGACGTGTACCGCGGCGGCCCCGATGCGGTCTGCGAGTGACGGCACGACGACGACCGGGTCGCCGCGTAGGACGATCAGGCGACCGCCGAGTCGTTCGTCGAGGTCACGAAGGCAGGAGAGGAAGAAATCGGTGCGTGGTCCAGGTCGGGCCACGTGCTCGTCGAGTACGAAGAGCGCGGCCGCAGAGTCTCCCTCGGTCGCTGCAGCAGACAGGGTCGGAAGATCGCGGAGCCGGAGGTCACGACGGAACCACACGATGGACGGACTCTGCAGCGAATCGATGGGGATACTCCCTGTCGGTCGGTGGGTGAACGTCCACTGACGTTCGACCAGAATTGTCGCACCCGGCGGATACTCTTAAACACATCGAACAGTTGTTCTATTTGAGGGGGCGTTATGACAGTATCAATCTTCCGTCCGGCCGACCCGGCGAGGCTCTCGCGGGAGGAGCTCGTCGACCGGATCGTGGGCTATGCCTCGCAGATGACCGCACTCAAGGCCGTCGCTCTCGATTACGTCCGTGAGTTCGACGCCAAGGAGTACTGGATGGTCGACGGTATCCGGTCGTGTGCGCATTGGCTGTCGTGGCAGACCGGCGTCGGTCTGCGTGCCGCGCAAGACCAGGTGCGCGTCGCGCGGGCCTTGTCCGACCTTCCATTGCTCGACGCCGAGTTCCACGCCGGTCAGCTCTCGTACTCCAAAGTCCGGGCGATCACCCGGATCGCAGACCCGCTGCGGGATGCGGAACTCACCGAGTTCGCACTCTCAGCGACCGCGAGCCAGGTCGAGCGGCTCGTCGCCGCGATCCGCAAGCAGGACGGACTCGACGAAGACGGGACGTACCCCGAACCGGTCGTCGCCGAGTCGGTCGCGCACTGGATGTGGGAGCTCGACGGCACGCTCACGGTGACCGCCCATCTCACCGCTGTCGACGGCGCCCACTTCCTTGCCGGAATCGTGCACGCCGAGTACTGGCGCACCCGCACGGCCGACGATCCGCTCGCCGACGCCGCAGCGATCGCTGCAACCCGCGACTCCGCCGAGTTGGGCGATGCAGACATCACGCCGCGCCTGCGTCGCGACCTCTGGCAGAACGTGCCCTATAACGTCGCTCCCGCTCTACTGGCTCAAGCCGACGCCGTCATCGAGGGCGTCGGTCTGCCCGAGGTCGCCGTGGGCGGGGAAGTGCTCATCCATGAGGTGGACGGTGTGGCAACGATCGACGGCGGACCTGAACTGCGTTCCGCGGAACGCGAAGAAGTCGAATGCGACGCCTCGTACCGCACTGTCGAACACGGTGTCGGGGATGTCGTGACCGTCGGTGGACGCCGAATGGGTCCCGTTCTGGCCTGGGGCCGCAAGCGGCGCGCCCCGAACGCGGCGCTCGTGCGCATCGTGTCGATGCGCGACCGCGGATGCCGCGCTCCCAGCTGTGGGCGGACTCGCCACCTGCACATTCACCACGTGCGTCCGTGGTCGAACGGCGGGACCACCGACCCGGACAACCTGATTCTCCTGTGCAGCCAGCACCACCGCGCCCTGCATAACGGCCTGTTCTCGATCGATGCTCTCGGCGGACAACAATTCGCGTTCCGCGGAACGCACGGCGACCTTCTCGAGGAGGCTCCGTTGCACTCCACTCCTCTGGGGTGGGAAGACAATCCGCATGTCGATCCGCACGCCGTCGCCCCTACCAACGGCGGGCGACTGGACCTCGGCTATGCCACCGAAGTCCTATACGCGGCGTGGGCATGGAAGGCTGCGAGCGCGGATGAGGCTTCAATCAGTCTCGCGTGCCGCGAACCCGCGGCATAGCGATTCCACTCCGACGTCGAGCCGCTCCTTCAGCCCGTCGGGGACCGAAGCCTCCCGCGGGCCTGTGTGCAGGATTCGGTCAGTCGCGAGCATCAGGGCGACGCCGTTGGTGAGGTCCCAGACCGACAACGCCATCGACGTCGCCTCCTCGTCGTCGACGCCGAGATCGGTCAGCCCATCGGCGAGCCACCGTAGGCATGCCAGAGACGACTCGGACAACGTGTAGCGAGGTGCGGCGTAGGCGAGGACCATCCAGGGGTGTCGCTCGAACAGCGCCCAGTCCAGATCGACCGCGATAGTGACCCGTTCGCGCCAGGTCCACGAACCGTCCTGGTCGTACGGGTATGCGAACGCGGCGCCTGCCACTTCGGCCATTGCGCCGATGAGCTGGTCCTTATCCGAGATGTGCCGGTACAACGACATCGTGCCCGCGTCCAGCGTGGTCGCGAGCTTGCGCATCGATAGCGCGCCGAGGCCCTCGGTGTCCGCGAGTTCGATGGCTGTCTCGACGATGGCGGGCATCGTCAGCTTCGACTGACGTGACGGTGGCATCGGTCTCCTTTGCTCGGCTGCGCGAAGATTTCGCTTGCGTACACCGTACCCATCGGTTAGTTTCGAGTCGCACATCCCGGTGCGTACCGTGTACGCACCGCTTCGCTCTTCGGGAGGTTATCAATGGTCACCGGCGCGTCGACAGCCACATTTGCGCCGACGCCGCGGCGCACGTGGTTCGGGTTGGCGGTTCTCATCCTGCCGGTTCTGCTGGTGTCCATGGACGTGTCGGTGCTGTACCTGGCGATGCCGCGGCTCACTCACGACATCCACCCGAGTGGCACGGAGTCGCTGTGGATCCTCGACATCTACGGCTTCCTGCTCGCGGGTCTGCTCATCACGATGGGCAACCTTGGCGATCGAATCGGACGGCGCCTACTCTTGCTCGGCGGTGCGGCTACCTTCGGTGCCGGATCGGTGATGGCCGCGTTCTCCGTCGACCCGACGATGCTCATAGCCGCGCGGGCACTCATGGGTGTCGGTGGTGCGACGCTCTTGCCGTCGAGTCTGTCGCTCATCTCGACCATGTTTCCGAACCCGGCGGCGCGGGCCCGCGCCATCGGTGCGTGGACGGCGGCGTTCGCGGGCGGCGCCGCTATTGGTCCCGTCGTCGGAGGTGTTCTGCTGCAACACTTCTGGTGGGGATCGGTGTTCCTGGTGAACTTCCCAGTGCTCGTCGTTCTACTAATCGCGGGACCGTTCCTACTGCCAGAGCATCGCGTCAAGACGGATGCGCCGTTCGACGTGGTCGGCGTCGTCCTGTCGATGGCGGGCATCCTCCCGACCGTGTACGCGATCAAGCATGCCGCCGTCGACGGGCTAGATCTCACTGCGCTGATCGCTGCGGTAGTCGGCGTCGCCTTTCTGGTGGCTTTTGTGCGGCACGAGAAGCGAACCGCTCACCCGCTGCTCGACCTGGACCTGCTGCGCAACAAGGGCTTCGCGGTCGCGATCGGATCGAGCCTCGTCGGCATGATGTCGCTGGCCGCACTGAGCTACCTGTCGAGCATCTACCTGCAATCGGTCACCGGCCGCGATCCGCTCGACGCCGCGATCCTCGGGATTCCGATGGCCGTCACCGTATTCGTGTTCTCGCTATCGGCGGCTCGGATCACCGAGAGTATCGGCCCGCGCACGGGATTCATCACCTCTCTCGGTGCGGCCGCAATCGGAAACTTCCTCCTGCTCGGGATCGCTGTCGACGGCGGTGTCTGGGCGTACGTGCTCGGTTCGGCGATCGCCGGTATCGGCTACGGCATAGCGTTCAGTCTCGTGTCCGACGTGGCGGTCTCCTCGGTGGCACAGGAGCGCGCCGGAGCAGCGACCGGTATCTCGGAGACGAGCTTCGAACTCGGGAACGCACTCGGACTCGCTCTACTCGGCTCGCTCGCCTCTTTGGTGTTCCAGCGCGGAACCGGTCCGTCTGGCACACGCTTCGAAGGGACGCTCGACGACGTCGTCACCGCGTTCGGCGACGATGCGACCATGGTCCACGCGGCACGGGAATCGTTTGTCGGCGGAGTGCACACTGCCGTCGGCGTCGGCGGCGCACTGTTGGTCGCGATGGCTGTCGTCGTAGCAGTAGTCCTTCCGAGTCGGACAGGGAGTGCGACGAAAGACTGAATTGTCGGAGGTGCGCGCTAGCTTGCAGATCACCCGATATCCGTCGGGTATCTGGTTGCTAACGAAAGACACGACATGACCTATCCCGACCCCGCACAGTCCCAGCCGCAGTACCAGGCTCAGTTCCCGCCGCAGGGGTACATGCCGCCGACGCCGCCAACCGACAAGCGCCGCAACACCGTCGGCCTCGTGGCATTGGTGATGGCGATCGTCGGTTTCATCTTCGGATGCATTCCCGGTGCTCTCATCGTCGGTTGGGTGCTTCTGCCCGTCGCCTTCATCCTCGGCCTCGTCGGACTCTTCCAGGCAGGGCGAGGCAAGGGCACGTCCATCTCTGCCATCATCGTCTCCGTCATCGGGACTATCGTCGCGGCGGTAGTGTTCCTGACCGTCGTCAGCGACGCCCTCGATGACGCGTTCACTCCTGACACTGCGACGGTCGTCGATAAGGGTGCAAGGGTTGGTGATGGCGGAACCGAGGACACCGCGAACGCGGTTGGGTCGCGCGAGAACCCAGCGAAGATCGGTTCCACGCTGTCTTCTGACGAGTGGAAGGTCGTGGTCAACAGCTTTATCGCCGACGCGACCGATGATGTCCTCGAGGCCAATTCGTTCAACGAGGAGCCTGCGTCGGGCAACGTGTACTCCCTGGTTAATTTGACGGTTATGTACACCGGTGACGACTCAAGCTATGCGGACTTTGTTTCCGTGGCATTCGTGTCAGACGACGGTAAAACGTACAAGCCGTATGAATCTTCGGCAGTGACTCCCGACCCGGTGCTCGAAGGCGAGCTTTACAAGGGCGGCGAGGCGACCGGCAATGTCGACATCGAGACCCCAAAGAACGCGTCCGGGGTGCTTCGTATAGAACTCGGGCCGCTAGGCGACGAGGCCTTCGTCTCGGTCGAATAGCGTCGAGCTGTTGACAGCGGTGGCATGGTCGAGTCATGGACTCACAGGACACGACCGCCCCACGTTGGACAGAGACCGCGGATGGTCTCGTCGCCACCTTCCAGACGGGATCGATGGTTCGCGGCCTCGACTTCGTGACACGAGTCGTCGACGCTGCCGAAGCCGCGAATCATCATCCCGACATCGACTTCCGCTACCCGAAGGTCACGCTGACCCTCATCTCGCATGACGCGGGTGACACCGTGACCGAGAAGGACCACAACGCGGCACGCGAGATCTCGGCTATCGCCGATGGCATGGAGATCAGCTGACGCTCACCGAGCACGAGCTCAGCCGATGAATGTGGCGATGTCGCTCGTCAGGTCGAGGAGCCACTGCGGGAAGATTCCCAGCAGCAGGGTCAGGCCGACGCTCACCGCGATCGGCACCGTGGTCAGCGGACTCGGTGTCAGGACCGTCGGACCATCAGCGGGCGGGTCGGCGAAGAACATCGCTACGATCACGCGGACGTAGAAGTATGCGGCGATCGCACTGCAGAGGACGCCGACGATCACCAGCGGCCACGACCCGGCCTCGCCTGCAGCTGAGAACACTGCGAATTTCGCGATGAAGCCGCCCGTCAACGGGATCCCGGCGAAGGAGAGCAGCATCAGCGACATCATCGCGCCGACCAAGGGATGCCGCCTGCCGAGACCCGCCCAGGCCGAAAGGTCCGCCTCCTCGCGCCCCGCGGCGTCGCGCACCACTGAGAGCAGCGCGAACGCGCCGAACGCAGATATCGCGTAGACGGCGACATAGAACAGCGTCGCGCCCAGCGCGTCCGCGGTGATGGTGATGGCTCCGACCAGCGCGAATCCGACGTGACTCACCGACGAGTACGCGAGCATCCGCTTCACGTCGCTCTGGGCCACTGCCATGATCGTCGCGATCACCATCGTCGCGATCGTCACCGTCCACAACGCCGGACGCGCGACATCCGCGAGTTCCGGGAACGCGACGTGCAACACGCGTAGGAGCGCACCGAACGCGGCGGCCTTTGTCGCCGACGCCATCAACGACGTCACCGGCGTAGGCGCGCCCTGGTAGACGTCGGGCACCCACGATCCGAACGGGACGGCACCGACCTTGAACAACAGTCCGACAGCGATCAGACATAACGCGATGATCCCGAACGTCCGCTCGTCGCCGGTCAGCAGCGTGGCGCCGACGTCACGCAACGACAGTGATCCGCTCGCGCCGTACGCGAAGGCGGTGCCGAACAAGAAGATCGCGGACGAGAACGCGCCCAGTAGGAAGTACTTGAGCGACGCCTCCTGCGAGAGCAGTCGACGACGCCGCGCCAACCCGCACAGCACGTACAACGGCAGCGACAGCACTTCGAGAGCGATGAACATCGTCAACAGGTCGCCGCACGATCCGAACAGCATCATCCCGCCGACCGCGATCAACGTCAGCGGGTACACCTCAGTTGTCAGGAAACCCGCGCGGCCTGCGGCGAGTTCGTCACCCGAGCCCGGCACCGTCGCGCCCGACGGAGTGAACGCGTCGGCAGGCAGATCGGCGTCGTACCCGGCGGTGACCTCGTCTGCACCTCCGCCGACAGCGATCCGTTCACCGGCCGTAGTGCGGACCTCTACGGACGCCCACACACGATCGAGACGTCGCTCGCCCATGAAAGCGACCGCGCCAAGAGCGACGAGCAGCACGACGCCCTGCACGAACAGACCCGGGCCGTCGACCAGTACGGCTCCGCTCACCAACGTGCGCGTCGAGGGGGAGTCGTCGGTGGCCGACGTCGCGACGAAGCCGAGTGCGATCATCGCCGCGACGAGTCCCGCGCACGACAGCCCCAGTTGCACGCGGTAGCGGGCCGACGACGAGACGAACGCCTCAACCAGGACGCTCACCACGGCGACGCCAAACACGATGAGCATCGGCGAGAGTCGGTAATAGTCGATGCTCGGCGCATCGAGAGCGACGGTCATCGCTCACCTCCATGGACGGACGAGATGCTCGCGTCGACAGTCGGATTCACGAAGTCGAGGATCAGTCGCGGATAGAAGCCGAGAACGAGCAACGCAGCGATCAACGGCACGACCACGACCTTCTCCCGGACACCGAGATCGGTGATCGTCGAACTCGTTTCGCGCACCGGACCGCCCATCATGCGTTGATACGTCCACAGGATGTACACCGCCGATAGCACGAGTGCGATGGCTGCGATGATCCCGGCGACGGGGTAGCGGACGAACGTGCCGATCAACACGAGGAACTCGCTGATGAACGGGCCGAGTCCGGGGAGCGACAACGTGGCGAGGCCGGCGACCAGGAACGTTCCGGCCAAGACCGGCGCGATCTTCTGGACGCCGCCGTAATCGGCGATCAGTGAGCTCCCGCGCCTGCTGACCAGGAAGCCGGCGATCAAGAACAGCGCGGCCGTCGAGACACCGTGGTTGACCATGTAGAGCGCCGACCCGCTCTGTCCTTGTGCGGTCAACGCGAAGACACCGAGCACGATGAAACCGAAATGCGAGATCGACGTGTACGCGATCAGGCGCATCACGTCGCGCTGACCGATCGCCATCACCGCGCCGTACACGATGCTGATCACCGCCAGTGTGCACAGCAGTGGCGCGAAGGTGGCCGACGCGTCGGGGAACAGGCCGACACAGAATCGCAGCATCGCGAACGTGCCGACCTTGTCCATCACCGCCATCATCATCACGGCCGCCGCGGGAGTCGTGGAGACTGCGGCGTTCGGTAGCCACGTGTGCAACGGCCACAGCGGGGCTTTTACCGCGAATGCGAACACGAATCCTGCGAACAGCAGATTCTGCGTCGTCGACGACATGTCCAGCGAACCGTCGCGCACGCCCTGCGAGATCGCGACGAAGTCGAATCCACCTGCGACGACGAACAAGCCGATGACTGCGGCGAGCATCACGAGGCCGCCGAGCAGGTTGTAGAGCAGGAACGTGACGGCCGCGCGCGAGCGTTCGGGGCGCACGCCTGGACCACCCGGCCCGAAGCCGCCGATCAGGAAGTACATCGGGACGAGCATCGCCTCGAAGAAGATGTAAAAGAGCAGGACGTCGGTGGCGACGAAACTCATCAACACCATCGCCTCGACGGCGAGGAGCAGCGCGATGTAGATGTGGACGGATTTCGCTCGACGTCCGCCGTCGGATGGGTCGGCGTCCCGCCATCCTGCAAGCAACAGCAGGGGAGTCAGCACCGCGGTCAGGAGGATCAACGCGAGACCCAGACCGTCGAGTCCGAGCGAGTAGCGCGCCCCGAACTCGGGAATCCAACTCAGGTCCTCGGTCAGCTGGAAGCGTCCACCGCCGGAGTCGAACCGGAACGCCAGGATCACCGCCCAGACGAGCACGATCAACGATGCTCCGACTCCGGTTGTCTTCGCCCGCGCCGCACGGTCGGCAGGCAGCAGCATCACGATCACGGACGCCACGGCGGGTAGCAGCCACAACACGGTGAGCCAGGGCATCGTCACAATACGTTCACCACCAACGTCAGTGCGGCGATCACGACGGTGCCTGCCAGTATCGACAACGCGTACGACCGCACGAATCCGTTCTGGGCGCGCCGCGTTACCTCCGATGCTCCGGTCACCGCGGAACCGACGCCGGACGGGACCGCGCCGAGACCACGGTCTTCGACGGCGACGAGGGCTCCGGTCGCGGCAGCGCCCGGACCGGCGAACACTCTCTCGTTGAACGCGTCGCCGTAGAGGTCGGCGCGCGCGGCGAGTGTCAGCGCCGAGACGTCGTCCGGCGCGGTCTCCGGGATCGGCGCGCGACCGTACTGGAACCAGGCGACGGCCGCGCCCGCGACGACGCAGATCAGCACGATCGCTGTGATGACCCACACCGGGATCCCGCCGTGGTGCTCGGGCGCCTCACCGACGACCGGCGCAAGCCAGTCCTGCAACGTGCTGCCGATCGCGAGGAGTCCGCCGGCGCCGACCGACCCGACCGCCAGTGCGATCATCGGAGCTGTCATCGATGCGCCTGACTCGTGCGGGTGGGCGTGCGATCGCCACCGGCGCGGCCCGAAGAACGTCATGACCATCACGCGCGTCATGTAGAAGGCCGTGATCGCCGCACCGATGATCGTCGCGGCACCGAGTATGACGCCACGCGTGCCGCCGGCGGCGAGTGCGGCCTCGATGATTCCGTCCTTGGAGAAGAATCCCGAGAACGGCGGGATCCCGATGATCGCCAGGTAGCCGAGGCCGAACGTTGCGAACGTGATCGGCATGACCCGCCACAGGCCGCCGTACCGGCGCATATCGGTCTCGTCGTCCATCGAGTGCATGATCGAGCCCGCGCCCAAGAACAGTCCTGCCTTGAAGAAGCCGTGCGTCAACAGATGCATGATCGCGAAGGCGTAGCCGGCCGGACCGAGTCCGGCAGCCAGCACCATGTACCCGATCTGGCTCATCGTCGACGCAGCGAGGGCCTTTTTGATGTCGTCCTTCGCGCAGCCGACGATCGCGCCGAACACCAACGTCACCGCACCGACGACCACCACACCGGTCTGTGCGTTCGGTGCGAGATCGAAGATCGGGCCCGATCGCGTGATCAGGTAGACGCCTGCGGTGACCATCGTCGCTGCATGGATCAGCGCCGACACCGGCGTCGGCCCCTCCATCGCGTCGCCGAGCCACGCCTGCAACGGCACCTGCGCCGACTTGCCGCACGCCGCCAACAACAACATGAACCCGATCCCGGTGAGCGTCGCCTCGCTCGCCGACGACGCCTGCGCGAACACGTCGTCGAAGTTCACCGAACCGAACGTCGAGAACATCAGCATCATCGCTATGGCCAGACCCATGTCGCCGACGCGGTTCATCACGAAGGCCTTCTTGGCTGCCGTGGCGGCGGCTGGCTTGTGCTGCCAGAAACCGATCAACAGGTACGACGCGACGCCGACGCCCTCCCAGCCCAGATACAGCCCGAGATAGTTGTTCGACAAGACCAGGATCAGCATTGCCGCGACGAACAGATTCAGATAGGCGAAGAAGCGATAGCGGTCCGGATCATCCCGCATATAACCGATCGAATACACGTGGATGAGTGATCCGACGACCGTGATCAGCAAGACGAAGCACATCGACAGCTGGTCCAGGCGCATCCCGAAGTCGACCTGAAGATCGCCGACCGGGACCCACGAGTACAGGTTGCTCGACGCAGCCTTGGCGCCGCTGTCACGACCGGTCATCGCGATCCACATCGCGATCGCGAGGACCGCAGACGTCGAGGACAGCGCAGTGGTCGCCATGTGCGCCCACGCTTGAGTTCGCCGACCGACGATCAGCACCAGCGCCGCGCCGAACGCGGGCAGCGCGGGGATCACCCAGAGCAGATGCCCGGTCAGTGCTTGATCCATGCCGTCACCGCCTCAACAGGTCGGCGTCGTCCACCGAAGCGGACCGACGAGTGCGGAAGATGGTCATGATGATCGCCAGACCGATCACCACTTCGGCTGCGGCCACCACCATCGTGAAGAAGGCGATGACCTGACCGTCGAAGCTGCCGTGCATGCGCGCGAACGTCACGAACGCCAGATTGGCCGCGTTCAACATGAGCTCCACGCACATGAAGACGACGATCGCGTTGCGGCGCAACAAGACCCCCGCTGCGCCAATCGCGAAGACGATGGCCGCGAGGTACAGGTAGGCCGCGGGGCTCATCGGGGAGGCTCCTGGGGTCTCGACTTCGCTCGACCAGCGGTGGTGGGGGCAGCGGTGATGGCATTGCCCGAGGGGCCGACGACGCGAGGAGTGAGACGCTGGTTGACCGATAGACGCGAAGGGCTGCCGTCGGGGAGACGACCGGGGATGTCGACGGCGTTGTGGCGGGCGTACACGCCGGGCGCGGGGAGCGGCGTCACCTGCCCGCCTCGTTTGAACCGCTCGATGGACAGTTCGCGCTGGCCGTGCACCGGCCCCGTCCGCTGGCGGTGGGCGAGCACCATCGCGCCGAGCGTCGCCGTGATCAAAAGCGCACCGGTCAACTCGAACGCCCATAGATAGCGGACGAAAATGATCTCGGCGAGCGCTCGGACGTTCTCATTGCCGCCACCCGGCGCCGTGCCGTGACTCAAGTCGGGGGCCCCGACGAACGGCGCCATACTCGCCGATCCGATAGCCGCCACCAGTAGGACGCCGAACCCGAGCGACAGTCCGATCGCGACGATGCGTTGCCCGCGAACGGCTTCGACGAGCGAATCGGAGGAGTCGACGCCGATCAACATCAAGACGAACAGGAACAGCATCATCACCGCGCCCGTGTACACGACCACCTGGACCACGCCAAGGAACAATGCTCCCTGCATCACGTAGAAGACGGCGAAGATGATCATCGTCATCGCCAAGAACACCGCCGAGTACACAGCTTTCGGGCTCAGGACGACGCCGAGCGCACCGATCACCACGATGACGCCCAGAATCCAGAAAGTGGCAGCCTCGGTGCCCGAGGTCGACGCGAGTCCCGCGGCGAGGGTCGTCGTCATATCTCACCGCGGTAGTAGTTCTCGGGACGCGACCCCTCGGCCATCGGATGCGGCGGCTCAGTCATCGACTCGGTGAGCGGAGCGAGCAGGCGATCCTTCTCGTAGATCATGTCGTCGCGGTCGGTGCCGACCATCTCGTAGTCGCCGGTCATCGTGAGGGCCCGCGTCGGGCACGCCTCGATGCACAGACCACAGCCGATGCAGCGCAGGTAGTTGATCTGGTACACCCGCCCGTACCGTTCGCCCGGCGAATACCGCTCCTCCTCGGTGTTGTCCGCGCCTTCGACGAAGATCGCATCGGCCGGGCAGGCCCATGCGCACAGTTCGCAGCCTATGCACTTCTCCAACCCGTCGTCGTACCGGTTGAGTTGGTGTCGTCCGTGGTAGCGGGGCGGTGCAGGCTTGCGTTCCTCCGGATACTGCTCGGTGATCGGCTTACGGAACATCGACGCGAACGTCGTGCCGAATCCAGCTACTGGTTTCAGGTTGTCCGGGATCTCGGGCATCACGGGGCTCCCTTCTGATCGACGGCGATCTTCTTGTCTAGAGCACCCTCCGGCAGCGTCTGGCCGGGTAGGGGTGGAACGGGGAAGCCGCCTGCCATCGGGTCGAAGGTCTCGACTTCGCTCGACCAGCGGGAGGGGTCGCTCGACCGGCGGGAGGGGTCGCTCGACCGGCGGGAGGGGTCGCTCGACCGGCGGGAGGGGTGGCTCGACCGGAGGGAGGGGTCGCTCGACCGGCTGATGGAGGCGATCGCGTAGATCAGCAAAGCGGTGGTACAGATCCCGGCGGCGGCGAGGATCAGCGACGTCACGAGCTCGGACTGGCCACGCGTGGCCTGGTCGATGACGCCGACCACGAGGACCCAGCCGAGGGCGACCGGGATCAGCACCTTCCACCCGAGGTTCATGAACTGGTCGTAGCGCAGACGCGGCAGGGCGGTCCGCAGCCAGAAGAACATGAACAGGAAGCACCACATCTTCGCGGTGAACCACAGCAGGGGCCACCAACCGGAGCTTGCGCCGTCCCACACGCTGATCGGCCACGGCGCCTGCCACCCGCCCAGGAACAGGGTGGTGGCCAGCGCGGACACCGTCGCCATGTTGACGTATTCGGCGAGCATGAACATCGCGAACTTGAGTGACGAGTACTCGGTGTGGAAGCCGCCGACGAGTTCGCCTTCGGCCTCGGGAAGGTCGAACGGCGCGCGGTTGGTCTCGCCGACCATCGAGATCAGGTAGATCACGAACGCCGGGAGCACGAGAAGGATGTACCAGTGGTGCTGTTGCCCGCCGACGATCTCCGACGTCGACATGGTCGCCGAGATCAGGAACACCGAGGCGAACGAGAGTCCCATCGCGATCTCGTACGAGATCACCTGGGCCGTCGAGCGCAGACCGCCGAGCAGCGGATACGTCGAGCTGGACGCCCAGCCGGCGAGGATGATCCCGTAGACGCCGATCGACGTGATCGCCAGGACGTAGAGCACGCCGACGGGAAGATCGGTCAGCTGCAACGGGGTGCGGTGCCCGAACACCGACACCTCCGGTCCCATCGGGATGACGGCGAACGCGGTGAACGCGGGAATCACGGCGATGACGGGGGCCAGAAGGTAGATCACCGTGTCCACGCCTGCCGGTGTGATGCCCTCCTTCAACGCGAGCTTCACACCGTCGGCCAACGACTGCAGGAGACCGCCCGGACCCACTCGGTTCGGTCCGAGACGCCGCTGCATTCGCGCCATGATCTTGCGCTCGATCAGGATCCCGGCGAGGACGGTGACGACGAGAAAGGCGAAGACGCCGATCGCCTTCGCGAGCATCAGCCACCACGGGTCGTAACCGAAGTCGGCGAGCGTCGGGTAGTCGGTGGCCGCGATCATGAAGCGCCTTCGACGTCGACGGCATCACCCGGGCAGACGCGCAGAGTCGAATACACGCGGGATCCGGGCGAATTCATCGGCAGCCACACGACTCCGTCGGTCATATCGGTGACCGAGAGCCGTAGCGTGACGGACCCGTGCTGGGTCGAGACGGTCAGCGGCTGCCCGTCGGCTACGCCGAACCGGTCGGCCGTGACCTGCGCAAGTCGCGCAACGGGTTCCCGTGCGGTGCCGGCCAGATGTTGCTCGCCGTCCTGCATCCGTCCGAGGTCGAGAAGCATCCGCCACGAGGCGAGGACCACTCGCTGCGGGTCGGTTTCCCTCGCGACCGCGGTGATCGGCTCGGCGGTATGGCGTGGACCGGACCAGGCCCCGATCCGGGCGAACTCGTCGTGGATCGCCGCTACGTCATGACAGTTCAGGTCCACCCCCATCTCGGCCGAGAGTGCGTGCAGCACGCGGTGGTCCGACAATGGAACACTTCCGGATTCGGCGGGCACCGCAGCGGCGAACGGTCGCGGGCGGCCCTCCCAGTCGACGAATGTCCCTGCCTTCTCCGGGGCTGCGGCGACCGGCAGAACGACGTCGGCGAGCGCGGTCGCCGACGACTCCCGTTGCTCGAGGCTCACCACGAACGACGCCGCGCGGATCGCGTCGGCGGCAGCGACCGGGTCGGGCAGGTCGTCGATTTCTACGCCGCCGACGACCACAGTGTCGAGCTCACCCACGGTGAGCGCCTCCAGGATCTGCGACGTGGACCGCCCGGGACCCGCGGGGATCTCGGCGCCCCAGGTCTCGCCGATCTCGGCGCGGGCCCGGGCAGACGACACCGGACGTCCGGCAGGGAGCAGGTTCGGCGCTGCGCCGACGTCGAGTGCTCCTCGCTCGCCTGCGCGGCGAGGAATCCAGGCCAGGCGCGCACCCGATTCGGCGGCAGCGGTCAGCGCGCCCGGACTGCCTGCGAGACGTTCCCCGACGATCAGGATCGCGCCCGGCTCGGCGAGAGCATCGGCGACGGCGTTCTCGCGCAGCACGCGGGCCTCGTCGCCGGGCGCACAGTCGATCAACGTCGCAGACAGCTTCTGCGCACCCGCGCTCAGCCACGGTGCGATCGTGTGGATCCGCTGGCCGCGCGTCCGCACAGCCTTGCGTAGCCGCAGGAAGACGATCGGCGACTCCTCTTCAGGCTCGAACCCGACGAGTACAACGGTCGAGGCGGCTTCGAGGTCGGCGTAGGTGACGCCGACACCGGTGCCTGCCACATACGCCGCCAAGAAGTCGATTTCCTCGTCGGACTGCAGGCGGGCGCGGAAGTCGATGTCCGAGGTGGAGAGGGCCGCGCGCGCGAACTTGCCGTAGGCATATGCGTCCTCGACCGTGGCGCGTCCACCGACGAGGACGCCTGCGCGAGTGCCGGCGAGACGTCGTGCGGCGAGGGTCAGCGCGTGCGGCCACGATGTCGGAGCGAGAACACCGTCGTCGCCGCGCACCATCGGGGTCGAGATCCGGTCGGGAGCGTCGACGTACGCGTGCGCCCATCGACCCTTGTCGCAGTTCCACTCCGCGTTCACTTCAGGATCGTCGCCTGCCAGGCGACGCAACACCTTTCCGCGCCGGTGATCGGTGCGCTGTGCGCACCCGGACGCACAGTGCTCACACATACTCGGCGACGACGTCAGGTCGAACGGACGGGACCGGAAGCGATAGGCGGCACCGGTCAGCGCGCCGACCGGGCAGATCTGCACCGTGTTCCCGGAGAAGTACGACATGAACGGGTCGTCGGCGTACGCGGAGACCTGTTGCAGCGCACCGCGATCGGCGAGTTCGATCAGCGGGTCTCCCGCCACCTGCTCGGAGAATCGGGTGCAGCGTGCGCACAGGACGCACCGCTCGCGGTCCAGGAGTACTTCGGAGGAGAGCGCGACCGGTTTCGTGTAGGTCCGTTTGGTTCCGCCGAACCGCGACACCGGGCGACCGGCCGACACCGCCTGGTTCTGCAGCGGGCACTCGCCGCCCTTGTCGCAGGTCGGACAGTCCAGCGGGTGGTTGATGAGCAGCAGTTCCATCACGCCGCGTTGCGCCGACGCAGCCGCCAGCGACGAATGTTGGGTGCGGACCACCATGTCGGGACTGACCACCGTGGTGCACGACGCCATCGGTTTGCGCATGCCCTCGATCTCGACGAGGCACTGGCGACAGGCGCCGACGGGATCCAGGAGCGGGTGGTCGCAGAACCTTGGAATGTCGACACCGATCATCTCGGCGGCGCGGATCACCAATGTGCCCTTGGGGACTGAGACCTCGATGTCATCGATCACGACGGTCACCAGATCGTTGTCGCGAACAGTGTCGGTCATGCCGGGCCTCCCTTCGCGAACACCGTCGACGCAGCGGGGTCGAACGGACAGCCACCGGGGCCGTGCTCACCGGTCAGGTGCGCGTCGTACTCGTCGCGGAAGTACTGCAGAGAGGATGTGATGGGACTGCCCGCGCCGTCGCCGAGCGCGCAGAAACTCTTTCCGACGACGTTGCCGGTGGTCTCGGCGAGGAGATCGATGTCGGCTTGGGTCCCCGTCCCGTCCTCGATGCGTTGCAAGATCTGCACGAGCCAGTACGTGCCCTCACGGCACGGCGTGCACTTACCGCACGACTCGTGCTTGTAGAACTCGGTCCAGCGCAGCACCGCGCGCACCACGCACGTCGTCTCGTCGAACAGTTGGATGGCCTTGGTGCCGAGCATCGACCCGGCTTCGGCGACGCCCTCGTAGTCGAGCGGCACGTCGAGGTGTTTGGCGGTGAACATCGGCGTCGACGATCCGCCCGGGGTCCAGAACTTGAGCTCGTGGCCCGCACGCATCCCGCCTGCCATCTCGAGGAGTTCACGGAGCGTGATGCCCAGGGGCGCCTCGTACTGGCCGGGTCGGGTGACGTGACCGGACAACGAGTACAGCGTGAAGCCGGGGGACTTCTCGGTGCCCATCTCGCGGAACCAATCGATGCCATTGCGCAGAATTGACGGGACGCTTGCGATCGACTCGACGTTGTTGACGACCGTGGGACTCGCGTAGAGGCCTTCGCTCGCTGGGAACGGTGGACGCAGACGCGGTTGGCCGCGTCGCCCTTCGAGCGAGTCGAGCAGAGCGGTCTCCTCGCCGCAGATGTAGGCGCCCGCTCCCGCATGGACGACGAGGTCCAGGTCGAAGCCCGATCCGAAGATGTTCTTGCCGAGCACCCCGATCTCGTACGCCTCGGCGACAGCGCCCCGCAGCCGACGGATGACGGACGCGACCTCGCCGCGTACGTAGATGAATGCGTGCCGTGCGCGGATCGCGTACGCCGCGATGATCACGCCTTCGACGAGCATGTGCGGCGTCGCCAACATCAGCGGCATGTCCTTGCAGGTACCGGGTTCGGACTCGTCGGCGTTGACTACCAGGTAGTGGGGTTTGGGTCGTTCCTCCCGTTGCGGGATGAACGACCACTTGGTGCCCACCGGGAAACCTGCGCCGCCGCGGCCGCGAAGGCCGGAGGCCTTGATCATGTCGATTACGTCGTCCGGCGTCATCTGCAACGAAGCCTTGAGGCCCTGATACCCATTGCGGTGCACATAGTTTCGGAGCAGCCACGGCTCGTCGTCGGACCAATAGCGCGACAGTACGGGCGCCTCGGCGGGCTCGGCGCCCGGCGTCGGGAGATCGATGGCGATCATGACGCATCACCGGTTTCGGGGAGCCCGGCGAGGAGTCGTGCGGTCTGACGGAATGTGCACAACGACGGTGAGCCGCGACTCGGCGCAGGTGGATTCCCGGCGCGGAGGTCATCGACCAGCGCGTCGACGGACTCCGGGGTCTGCTCGTCGAAGAACTCCCAGTTGACCATCACCACGGGCGCGTGGTCGCAGGCGGCGTTGCATTCGATGCGCTCGTAGGTGATCGTGCCATCGTCGGTGGTCTGGCCGGATTCGACGCCGAGCTTCTCGGAGACGCTCGCCGCGATCGCGTCACCGCCCATCACCGCGCACAGCGTGTTGGTGCAGACTCCGACCAGATAGTCTCCGGTCGGCTTCATCCGGTACATCGTGTAGAACGTGGCGACCGAGGCGACCTGCGCCGTCGTCAGCCGCAATCGGTCGGCGCAGAAGGCGACGCCCGCGCGGGTGAGGTAGCCGTCGACGCTCTGCACCAGGTGCAGGAGTGGCAGCAACGCCGACCTCGACTGCGGGTAGCGTGCGAGGATCTTGTCGGCTTCGGGCCGCAACCTCTCGAGGACGTCTGCGGGGTAGGCCGCAGGCCCGCTGAACTCGATCGGCGGCGTCGGCTCCGAGGTCGAGAACAACAGGGGCAGTGGTTGCCTGTCCAGTGGTTCTGCACTCATCTGTCCACTCCTCCCATCACCGGGTCGATGCTGGCGACCGCGGTGATGACGTCGGCGATCAGTCCGCCTTCGCACATGGCCGCGACGGCCTGCAGGTTGGTGAACGACGGGTCGCGGTAATGAACCCGATACGGGCGCGTCCCACCGTCGGACACCATGTGGACACCGAGTTCGCCGCGCGGCGATTCGATGGACACGTAGCATTGTCCGGCGGGCACCCGCATGCCCTCGGTGACGAGCTTGAAGTGATGGATCAGCGATTCCATCGAGGTGCCCATGATCTCGGCGATGTGCTCGGGAGAGTTTCCGTAGCCGTCCGGCCCGACGGCGAGGTCGGCGGGCCATGCGAGCTTGCGGTCGGCGACCATCACCGGACCCGGCTCCAACTTGTCCAGGGCCTGGCGGACGATACCGATGGACTGCTTCATCTCTTCGATGCGGATGGCGTACCGCCCGTACGAGTCGCAGCGGGTGTCAGTGATGACGTCGAAGTCGTAGTTCTCGTAGCCGCAGTAGGGCGAACTCTTGCGCAGGTCGTAGGGGAGTCCGGTCGAGCGGAGGACCGGCCCGGTGACGCCGAGCGCCATGCAACCGGTGAGATCGAGATAGCCGACCCCCTTGGTCCGTGCCTTCCAGATGTAGTTCTCGCTCAGCAGCGCCTCGACCTCACCGATCTGCGACGGCAGATGGTCTAACACCGCCGTGATGCGGTCGACGATGCCGTCGGGGAGGTCGGCGGCCACCCCGCCCGGGCGCACGAACGCGTGATTCATGCGGAGTCCGGTGATCTCCTCGAAGAGGTCGAGGATCTTCTCCCGAGCACCGAAGCCGAGAAACATCGGAGTCACCGCGCCCAACTCCATGCCGCCGGTCGCGAGTGCGACGAGATGGGAGGCGATCCGGTTGAGTTCCATCAGGATCACTCGGATGACGTCTGCGCGCGGTGGTATGTCGTCGGTGATTCCGAGGAGCTTCTCCACCGCCAGGCAATAGGCCACCTCATTGAAGAACGGCGACAGGTAGTCCATCCGGGTCACGAACGTGACGCCCTGCGTCCACGTGCGGAACTCGAGGTTCTTCTCGATCCCGGTATGGAGGAAGCCGACACCGCAGCGTGCTTCGGTGACGGTCTCGCCCTCGATCTCGAGGATCAGGCGCAGCACGCCGTGCGTCGACGGGTGCTGCGGTCCCATATTGACGACGATCCGTTCGTCCCCCTCGCTCTCGGCCGCTCGATCTGCCACTGCCGTGACGATGTCCTGCCAGTCGTTCCCGGTGACGGTGAAGGTGTCGGTCATCAGTGATACGACCTCCGCTGGTCGGGCGGTGCGATGGTGGCGCCCTTGTATTCGACCGGGATGCCGCCCAGCGGATAGTCCTTGCGCTGAGGATGTCCATCCCAGTCGTCTGGCATCTCGATCCGCATCAACGACGGGTGGCCGTCGAAGATCAGGCCGAAGAAGTCGTAGGTCTCGCGCTCGTGCCAGTCTGTCGTCGGATAGATCCGGAACAGGCTCGGGAGGTGCGGATCGTCGTCGGGCGCCGTCACCTCCAGCGACACCGCCCGGTTGTGGGTGATCGACCGCAACGGGTAGACGGCGTGCAGTTCCCGGCCGGTCTCCTCCGGATAGTGGACGCCGGACACCCCGAGGCACAGTTCGAAGCGAAGCGCCGGGTGGTCGCGCAGTGTCGCCGCCACCGCCTGCAGGTGAGTCCGGGTCACGTGGATCGTCATCTGGTCCCGGTAGATCACGCACTTGGGCACCGCGTCGTCGAAAGCGAGGCCGTGTGCGGCCAGCCCTCCGGCGAGAGTGTCGGCCACGTCGTCGAAGTAGCCCCCGAACGGACGCTCGGTGTTGCCGGGAAGCGTGATCGGGGCGACCAGACGTCCGTAACCGGAGGTGTCACCGGAGTCGGTCGCGCCGAACAACCCGTGCCGGGTAGCAATGACCTCCGGACGCTCGCGCCCGGTCGAAAGCTCCCCGCTCATCGCAGGAGCCCCGTGAACTCGATCGTTGGCTTGGACGCGAGTGCGGCTTCCTCGGTGACGCGGATCGCCTCCTCGCGGTGCACGCCCAGCGGCATCTGACCGATCTGCTCGTGCAGGGTGAGGATCGCGTTGAGCAGCATCTCCGGTCGTGGCGGACAGCCCGGGAGATAGATGTCCACCGGGACGACGTGGTCGACGCCCTGCACCACCGCGTAATTGTTGAACATCCCGCCCGACGATGCGCACACGCCCATCGCCATGACCCATTTGGGTTCGGCCATCTGGTCGTAGATCTGGCGCAGAACAGGAGCCATCTTCTGGCTGACGCGGCCCGCGACGATCATCAGATCGGCCTGCCGCGGCGAGGCGCGGAACGCCTCCATGCCGAACCGCGCGATGTCGTAGCGTCCCGACGTCGACGCCATCATCTCGATGGCGCAACACGCCAATCCGAAGGTCGCGGGCCACAGCGAACCGCGGCGCATGTACCCGGCGAGCTTCTCGACGGTGGTCAGCAGCAGACCGCCAGGAAGCTTCTCTTCAATTCCCACAATCAATCCCACCTGAGTCCGCCGCGCCGCCACTCGTAGGCGTAGGCGACGGAGACGTTGACGATGAACAGGGCGACAGCGATGAGCCCGAACCAGCCGAGGCTCTCCGACGCGACCGCCCACGGGTAGAGGAAGACGATCTCGATATCGAAGATGATGAAGAGCATCGCCGTCAGGTAGTACTTCACCGGAAAGCGCTGGACGAGGTCCGCAGCAGGCGGAAGCGGTTCGATGCCGCACTCGTACGCGGAGAGTTTCGCGGCGTTGCGACGACGAGGTCCGACGACGGACGCGATGATCACGGACACGACGGCGAAAGCAGAGGCGATCGCAGCGAGTACCAGGACCGGTCCGTACGCGTTCATTCTTCAAGCCCTCCACTGTCTCGACGGCGTCGTAGGGGCTGCCTTCGGCGTCGATCGGTTTTTGTGACTTTAACCACACACTACTCACGGAATGGTGTGTGCCGTGGGAGGTTTCGGCTATCCCGGCGCGCCGAGGCGTATGCGCTGGGAGAACGTGACTTCGGTGTCAGCGCAGAAGGTCGACGAGCGTGCGCGAGAGCTCCATCGGGTCGACCGGGACGCCTGCGACCGCGTCGGCACGCGACCAGCCGGCCAGCCACCGATCGGCCTGGCGGGCGATCAGCACCACCAGCGGCGGGCACGGCTCGTACTCGTCACGGACCTGTCTGGCCATCCCCATGCCGCCTGCCGGAGCGGCCTCGCCGTCGAGGATCGCGACGTCCACGACACCGTCGTCGAGACGCTTCAACAGCATGGGCGCCGTCGCCACTTCGACGAATTCGAGGTCGGGCAGATCGGGGTGAAGCGTGGTCCCGAGGGCGGTAATCACTTCGCGACGCGTGCCCGAATCATCCGAGTAGACGAGGACGCGGAAGGTGACGCGATCTGCGGAGGAGCTCACGGATCCGACCCTAACGTCGCCGGGAGGCTCGACGGTGGGGAATAGCCAACACGGGAGTCGACTCCATGCACGACTGAAGGTACCGCTGCACCGCGTCATGGTCCCAGCCGTGGGTCTCGCGCAGGCCGCGGCCGATCATCGCGAGGTATGGCTCGCTCGGCCGGGTGTGGTCGACGTCGCCGATGCCGGGAATCGCCGTGACCGTGAGAGCGGGCAGTTCGTCGATCGTGCCGACTCGCACCAAGCGCGAATAGAGGCCGTCGTCGACGGCGTGGGCGTCCCCGTCCGCTTGGAGGATCGTGTGGTCACGGAGGGCCGCTTCGAGCGGAGTGTCGGCAGTCGGCTCGCGGTCGGACTCCTGTGCAGCGAGGTCGGCGAACTGCTCGATCGAGATCAGATACGCGCCTGCGGGCGCCGGCCCGGGCCTCTCGTGGTCGTAGAAGGCCATGCCTCCGCCCCACGTCCGGGACTGTCCGGCGAAGAAGATCCGGCCGGGCAGCATCGTCGCGCGGGTATCGAGTGGCTCGGTGGCGTCGCGCGCTCCCGGATACGTCCGCAGGCCGCCCTCGGGCCGACCGCCCTGCAGGTAACAGGCGAGTCGGTCCGTGCACAGGTTGGAGCCATAGCTGACGTACCAGAGGTGGGTCGTGTCGTCGGGCATGCCCTGCACGTTAGTTCCCCGCGCTGGGCCTACCCCGCACGCACGATCCGGTCGTCGCCGTCGGCGGGGTCGCCGCGGCCGTCCGTGTTGTTGGTGACGACCCAGATCTCGCCGTTCGGGGCCACCGCGACGTCGCGGAGCCTGCCGAGGTCGGTCATCGTCTCGGGCGAGGTGTCGAGCGCCGACACCGGAACGCGGCGCAGGCTCTCGCCACGCAGATTCGCGATCAGAATCTCGTCGCCGACCACCGCGATGCCACTCGGACTCGCGTTCGAAGGCTCCCACTGCTGCACCGGGTCGGCATATCCTTCGCGGCCGGCGATTCCCTCGACCTCGGGCCAGCCGTAGTTGCGGCCCGGCTCGATCACGTTCAACTCGTCCCACGTGTCCTGTCCGAATTCGGAGGCATACATCGTGCCGTCGTCGGCCCACGCGATGCCCTGCGCATTGCGGTGACCGAGGCTGTAGACGGGTGAGCCGGGGAAGGGATTGTCGTCGGGGACGGCGCCGTCGGGTGTCAGGCGCAGGATCTTGCCCGACAGCGAAGAACGGTCCTGTGCCGCCGAACTCTCGCCTGCGTCGCCGGTCGTCACGTAGAGCATGGCGTCGGGGCCGAAGGCGATCCGCCCGCCGTTGTGGTTGGACGCCGCCGGGATCCCGTCGACGATTACCTCGGGCTCATCGAGCGTGAGCCCGCCTTCGTCGCCGGAGATCGGGAACCGCTCCACTCGGTTCTCATCATCGGCGGTGAAGTAGCTGTACAGGAAGCCGTCGTGGACGGCGATGCCGAGCAGTCCGCCCTCGCCGGACGGTTCGACGTCGTCGATCACGGCGACCTGCCGTGGCGTACCGGCAGCGTCCAGCTCCAGAACGCGCGCTGAATCCCGTTCGCTGACCAGGGGAGTCTCGCCGTAGAAGGCGATCGACCAGGGCGAGTCGAGGTCCTCGGCGACGACGGAGTCTGCGCGCACTGCAGACGTCGGACGGGTGCGCGGTTCGTCGTCGGCGCAAGCCGCAGGTGCGAGGGCGAGGACGGACACGGCCAGGGCGAGTGCACTCCGCTTCATGTCCTCAGGGTATGTCGGAGTCGAGCGCAGCCGACAGAAAGACGTCCTCGGCGTTGTTTCCCGGAAGGTCGAGGGCGCAACGGTATGCGGCGGTCGCGCCGTCGTGGTCGTCGAGTTCGGCGAGCGTGATGGCGCGCGCGATGTGATAGCCGCGGTACTTCTCGAGCACAGGATCAGTCGCGAGCGCGTCGAGCATCTGCAGTCCGCGGTCGGCGCCGAAGGCCCGTCCTACCGCGACTGCCCGCCCGACACGGACCACCGGACCCGGGTCGAAGCTCTCGAGAATGCGGTAGAGGACGGCGATCTGTTGCCAGTCAGTATCGGTGGCGGCAGCAGCTTCGGCGTGGACGGCGGCGATCGACGCCTGCACCGCATACGGCCCGGCGTCGGCCGATCCCGCCGCGCGTTCGGCCAGGTCGACTCCTTCGTTGATCAGCAGCCGGTCCCACAGCGTCCGGTCCTGATCGGCGAGCGGCACCGGTGACCCGTCGGCGGCGAGTCGGGCCGGTCGCCGTGCGTGGGTGAGCAGGAGCAGGGCGAGCAGGCCGCTGGTCTCGGCGCGGGGGAGCAACCCGTGCAGGATCCTGGCCAGCCGGATCGCCTCATCGGCGAGGTCGTCGCTAACGTGCGCGTCGCCGGTGGAGCGAACGAAGCCCTCGGAGAACATCAGGTAGACGACGCGAAGGACGGCGCCCAGACGATCTGGCAGGTCGTCGGCCTCCGGCGGGGTGAAGGGAACGCTCAGGGATCGGATTCGCTTCTTGGCGCGAACGATTCGCTGTTGGACCGTCGGCGTCGGCACGAGCAGTGCGTGAGCCACCTCGGGCGTGGTCAGTCCGCCGACGAAGCGGAGCGTCACCGCGATCCGATCCTCCGGTCGCAGCACCGGATGCGTGCACGCGAAGAACATGCCGAGCCGATCGTCCGGGATCAAGGCGCGATCGGTCGGTTCGGGCGTGGGTGAGCGCCGCGTCGACTCGATGTGCAGTTCGGCGAGCCTGGTCGCCAGGACCGCATCGCGTCGGACGACGTCGAGAGCCTTGCGCTTGGCCGTCGTCATCAGCCACGCCGCCGGGGAGTCGGGGACACCAGACGTCGGCCACGAGGTCAGGGCCTTCGTGAAGGCGTCTTGGAGTGCGTCTTCGGCGAGGTCGAGATCACCGAACCGGCGGGTCAACGCCGCGAGCAGGCGCGAGCGGTCGTCTCGGTCGACGGCCGCCAGCGCCTGCTGCGTCTCGTGATTCATCAGTCAGAGCTGCCTGGTCAGTACGGGGCGAGCGGGCGGATCTCGACGTGTCCGCCCGGTGCCGACCCCGGGCTGCGCCGGGCCCACGAGATCGCCTCGTCGACGTCGGGGACGTCGATGATGTAGCCACCGCCGACGAACTCCTGCACCTCCGCGAACGGGCCGGATGCGGCGACGACGCGTTCACCGGACTCATCGGTGTGTACGACGACCCGCTCGTCCTCCAATGCGAACGAACTCACGACCACGCCGGCAGCGGTGATCTCCTGGTCGAAGGCGAAGAACTCTTCCGGCTTCGCGCCGCCGTCGTCGCCGCACGCGGGGTCGTCGACGTGTCCCATGAGAAGCAATGCGTACTTCATGTTTCCTCCTTGGTGATTCGTCGAACCCGATCGGTCCGACACCATGGTGACGGATGGGATACGCCGAAATCGACAGATGCGGAGAGAACAATTTCCGACTGATTCGATCTGGCTAAGTCAGTTCAGTTTGTACACCGTGGTCCCGCCGACCGTCGTCGCAGTGAAGTTGGCTGCCACCCAGGTCGAGATCTCGGAGTTTCCACCCGGCCCGCCGCGTCCGCCGCCCGAACCCGAGCCGATATAGTAGGCGACCTTGCCGGACTTCACGTACGCCTTGAACTGGTCGAGCGTCGGTGCGGGATCGCCGCTCCACCCGCCGATGGCCATCACAGCTTTGCCGGTAGCGATCTCGATGCCTGCAGCAGACTGCGAACCGTTGGTCGCAGCCGCCCACTTCGTCGATGTGGTTCGCAGCAGTGCGGCGAGTTCAGCGTTCGTGGACATGCCTTCCCCTCCGGGTCCTCCGCCCCCGGGTCCGCCGCCTGCGGCGTCTCCGGGACGCTGCGAGCCATCGGTCGGCATACCCGAGGGTGCGCCGCCCGGACCGGCCGCGCCGTGACCACGCCCGCCGTGAACACCCCCGCCGGGGCCCATGCCGCCGGTCTCGAGAGAGGTCTCGACTGCGGTCGGGATCGAACCCTGATGGGCGGTCGCCGCAGTGGCTATCGAGAACGCAGCCGTCCCGCCAAAGCCGGCGAGCGAGCCCGCGATGATCGCGGCGCCGACCATCTTGCGCCATCCGAGCGGTCCGCCGACGAGCAGGACGACGATCGCGACGAGCGCTACTGTGCCGACCAGCCAGCGACACCAAACCGGGCCGAAGTCGTTGCGGTTCAACAGGACTACCGACCATGCGGCCGCGGCGGCCACCATCGCAGAGGTCGCCAGGCGTCCGTCCCACTGATTGCGCCGACGCCATGCGAACACCGCAATCAGACCGATGAGCGTGGCGATCGCCGGGGCGAGCGCCACCGTGTAGTACGGGTGAATGGTGCCGCTCATGAAGCTGAACACGAGTGCAGTGACGATCAGCCAGCCGCCCCACGCCACGACAGCAGCGCCTTCGACGCGTGACAGGCCGCCGTCGAACGGGCGTCGTCGCACCGTCCGGCCCCCGAGGTACGCGGCGAACACGAGCGCTATGATCGCTGCGGGCAGGAGCCAGGAGATCTCGTTGCCCATCTCCGATCCGAACAAGCGTGACAGTCCTGTCGCGCCGCCGAACGAACTGCCCGCGGCACCGCCGCCCATGCCGCCACCACCGCCGGGTCCCTCGCCGCCGCTGATGCGGCCGATACCGTTGTATCCGAGGACGAGATCCATGAAGGTGTTGTCCGTCGATCCGCCGATGTAGGGGCGGGCAGATGCCGGGACGATCATCGTGGCGACGACGAACCAGCCCGCCGACACGATCAGTGACGCTGTGGCGATCGCGAGCTGGCCGACACGCTTGAGCCACGAGTTGTTCGCGAACAGGAGATAGGCGAGACCGAAAGCGGGCAGTACGAGGAGTCCTTGCAGCATCTTCGTCAGGAACGCGAAGCCGAGTGCGACGCCGACCAGCGCCAGCCACCGTGCGGAATTGGTCGCTATCGCACGAGTCAGGGCGTACCCGGCGGCCACCATCAACAGCACCAGGAGAGCGTCCGGGTTGTTGAAGCGGAACATCAGCGCTGCCGCGGGCGTGAACGCGAGCACCGCGCCCGCGATGAGGCCTGCGGCTGTGCCGTGGACGCGATCGGCGATCGTCCGTCGCATCGCGGCGTAGACGAGTGCGACGGCGGCGACACCCATCAACGCCTGGGGTAGGAGGACGGCCCAGCTGTTCATGCCGAACATCCGGATGGACAGGCCGGTCACCCACAGTGCGGCGGGCGGCTTGTCGACCGTGATGAAGTTCGACGAGTCGAGTGCGCCGAAGAACCACGCAGTCCAACTCTGCGACCCGGCTTGGGCCGCCGCCGCATAAAAGGTGTTCGCATAACCGCCCGCCGCGAGATTCCACATGTACAGAGCGCCGGTGACGACGAGCAATCCGATCAGGGCGGGTCTACCCCACCATCCGGGGGCGCGGGGCGTCTTCTCGTCTCGAGGGTGGTCGTCGGTGGCCGGCCCAGGCGCCGGTCGGTCGAGTAGTGCGGTCATCGGTAGTTGTCCTCTCTGATACCTCATCGACTACCGAGGATGCGCGAGCAGGATCCGGCAACGCTGGGATGCAGCTGCGGGATTCCTGTGAACGCCGGAGGCCCTAGCCGACGCGGCGGTCAGCTGCGCGGCAGCCAACTCGACGTGCGTGCTGCGACGTCGATCGTGGTCCGGGCGGCAGGGGAGAACGTGACATTACGTGGCCACGAGATGCCGATCTCGCGCTGCGCGGCAGTATCGGCGATCGGCAGTTCGACGATCCCCGCCGGCGTGGGAGCGGCAGGCGGCAGGACCGCGACTCCCAGGCCGACGGCGATCAGGCCGCGGAGCGTGTGCAGATCCTCGCCTTCGAATCCACGATCCGGTTCGGCGCCCGCATCGGCGAGAAGCGCGTCGACGTGGCCGCGGAGCCCGAACTCGGCACGCAGTTGGAGCATGTGCTCCCCGCTCAGCTCCCGGAGGTGGATCCGGGACCGGCCGACGAATCGGTGGCTCGCCGGAACGGTGAGGACGAGCGGCTCGGCGAACAGCCGGGTCGTCTGCACATCCGACTCGCCTGCGTACGGCGGCGAAACGATTGCGGCGTCGACGTCGCCCGATTCCAACGCATCAGTGCAGAGGGTCCGCGATCCCTGCCGCAGATCGAAACGAGTGTCGGGACGTAGCGCGAGGACGGCCCGTAACAGCGCGGGAACGACGACGCGCCCCATATCGTTCTGGAACGCCAATGACACCGTGTTGGCTCGTTCGTCGGCGCGCCGACCAGTCGACTCGACACCCGATCTGACCGCGTCGACGGCCCGATACGCATAGGGGACGAGCGCGGCGGCTTCGGGGGTGAGCCCGACACCACGTCCGTCGCGGACCAGCATCGGAGTCCCGAGCCGCTCACTGAGTCTGCGGAGCCCCCGGCTGACCGTCGGTTGTGGCACGCCGAGTTCGTCGGCCGCAGCCGTCACGCCGCCGGTCTCGTCGACGGCGATCAGGTACGGCAGGTCGGACAGGATCTCGCGCAACGTCGACGTCGTCACCTCTTCCATAGCGAAATGGTATGTGAACGAATCGAGTCATGCATTAGTGGTATGTCTTTGATCCTCGTAGCGTCGAAGGACGTGACGGAGACAGTTCATGCGAACACATCGACCTGGGACGGACACCCGAAGGACTCGCGCGAATATCGTCGGATCCTGCTTGCTCTGGCGTGCGCCGGGGTCGCGACCTTTGCGCAGTTGTACTCGCCGCAGGGCATCCTCCCTGAGATCTCGACGTCGTTGCAGGTCACACCGGACCAGTCGGCTCTGCTGATCTCGGTGGCCACCCTCGGTCTGGCCGCCGCGGTGCTGCCGTGGTCGGTCGTCGCGGACCGCGTCGGCCGACTGTCCGCGATGCGGTGGTCGTTGATCGCCGCCACCACGCTCGGGCTCGCGGTGACGCTGTGCCCGAGTTTCACCGGGGTTCTCGTCCTCCGGGCACTCGAGGGGGCCGCGCTCGGCGGCCTGCCTGCGCTCGCGATGACCTACCTGCAGGAGGAGATAGCGCCGGCGTACACCCCGGTGGCCGCGGGGACCTACATCGCCGGGACGACGGTCGGCGGGCTGTCTGGTCGGATCGTCGCGGCCCCGTTCGCGGAGCTGTTCGATTGGCGATGGGGCGTCGGCTCCGTCGTGGTCTTGTCGGCGCTGGCCGCGACCGCGTTCATGCTGTTGACGCCGACGCCGCGTGGGTTCCGCAGGGTCCGAGGTGAGGATCGCAACTCGCTCGCACGCGTGCTGTGGGTCAATCTGCGAGATCCCGCGATGCTCGTCCTGTATGCGCAGGGCTTCTTGCTGATGGGCGGTTTTGTGACGGTGTACAACTATCTGTCGTTCCGGTTGCAGGCTCCGCCGTTCCTCCTGTCGAGTTCCCTGATCGCGCTGCTCTTCTTCGCCTATCTCTCGGGAACCTGGTCGTCGCGCCGCGCGGGCGTCGTCGCCTCCACGCGTGGACGACTTCCGGTGCTCCTCGTGTCGATCGCGATCATGGTCGTCGGCGTGCTGATCACTCTCGTCGACTCGCTTCCGGTGATCATCGTCGGACTCGTCGTCTTGACCGTCGGGTTCTTCGGCGCCCACTCAGTCGCGTCCGGCTGGTCGGCCGAGCGTGCGCGCGTAGGCAGGGCACAGGCGGCGTCGCTGTACAACCTCTTCTATTACGCAGGCTCGAGTGTCGTCGGTTGGGTGGGCGGCATCGTGTTCGCACACGTCGGGTGGAATGCGACGGCGCTCGTCGTCGTCGGACTCGCCGTGAGTGCCGGCGTATGTGCGGCCGTGGCGCTGCGAGCGGGGTAAGCCGCCGGGGAGCCACGATTTAGATCTCGTTCTCCCACGCGCCGCGGGTGTCGACGCCGATGCTGTCGGCGAGTGTCTCGATCTCGTCGATCTCCGCGCGGCTCAGCGTGAGACCGCTCGCGCTGACGGCGTCGCCGATGTATTCGGGTCGCGTCACTCCGATGATCGGAATGGTCCCCTTCGCGATCGCCCATGCGGTTGCGACGTCGGCTGCCGATGCATCCTTGCCGTTCCCGATGGACGCGAGCAGGTCGGTCAGCGACTTCAGATGCGGGAGCATCGTGTTGTAGATGGACGCCCGGTTGCTGCCCTCCGGCAACGGATGATCAGGGCTGTACACCCCGGTGAGCGCACCCTGCTCAAGCACCATGTACGAGAAGAAGCTGACGTCGTGTTCGGTGCAGTAGTCGAGGATTCCGGCGCGTTCGGAATTGCGGTACAGGAGGCTGTAGTGGTTCTGGACGGCGTCGACGCGGAAGCCCGCCTCGCCTAAGATCTCGGCGGCGAGCTTGATCTCGGCGAGGTTGTGATTGGACACGCCGACGCGTTTGACTGTGCCTGATTGTAGGAGCGGGATCAGGTGGGGAGTCCATCGCGCCACGTCTGCGGGGCTATGGATCCAGTACAGGTCGATGTAATCGGTGCCGAGCCGCGCGAGGCTCTCTTCGAGCATGTCGGCTGCGGGGTTCTCGCCGTCGCCTGCGATGCGTGGAGTGAACTTCGTCGAGATCTGATACTCGTCCCGGGGATAGTCGCGCAACGCGTGGGCGAGCACCGTCTCCGACCGGCCCATTCCGTAGATCGCGGCCGTGTCCCATAAGGTCAAGCCGCTCGACTGCGCGCGGTCGGCGATCTCCTGCACATCGGGCTCGGTGATTCGACTGCCGAAGATCCCGTCGCCGGACTCGCCGCTGTCGCCCCACGCCCACGTGCCAAGCGCGACGGCGGGGAAGTTCGGATCGGTGTTCGTCATGAATGCCTCCGGACGCTCGGGTATGTCACCTCCATGGTGCAACATCGCTGCGAACCGGGGGGGGCTGACGGAAGTCGAATACCCGCCGCGAAGAATCTGGCACTTCCGTTCGGCGTATGGCCGAAGACGAGTGCCGAAGTCTGTGGGGTATTGCGAAGCGCGATCGCGACCACGACGAGCGAGCACCCGTGGCGGGTCGGCGTCGATGGAGTGTGCGGGGCGGGAAAATCCACTTTCGCCAAGTCCCTCGTTCGAGCGATTCAGGACCGAGGTCGCACGGTCGTTTTCATCGATTCCGACGGCTTTCACCACGTCAGGGCTCGTCGACATCGAGAGCAGGGCGCAGACTCTGCGCGCGGCTACTACGAGCACGCCTACGACTTCGGCTCGCTGGCCGACCGTGTCCTCCTCCCGCTGGGTCCCGGCGGAGACAGGCGGTATGCGACAAAAGTCCACGACCTTCAGACAGACGAGGTCGTGACGGGCCAGACCGCGGTCACGGTGGCCGATGCGATCGTGGTGTTCGATGCGACGCGGAACGATTCGGTGGACAGGGTGAGGCACGACGGGCGTTCGAGTCTCGGTACATGGCTGCGTGCCGGACCGATCTGAACGAGCGCGAGCCGGCGGCACGCGCGTCCATCCTGGTCGACAACACGGATCCGGCGCATCCGTCGATCCTGCGAATGCGGCAGAACCCTGGCTCGTTGCATGAAAAAAGTAACGCCCCACCTGCATTTCTGCAGGTGGGGCGTATTTCCCATCGGGGTGGCTGACGGGACTCGAACCCGCGACACCCAGGATCACAACCTGGTGCT
>NZ_JBQEDL010000028.1:0-56087 GCF_052106715.1 Gordonia sp. (in: high G+C Gram-positive bacteria) | reverse complement strand
CATCTGCTTCGTCAACAAGATGGACAAGCTGGGCGCGGACTTCTACTTCACCGTGCAGACGATCATCGACCGTCTCGGTGCCAAGCCGCTCGTCATGCAGATCCCGATCGGCGCCGAGGACAACTTCGACGGCGTCGTCGACCTTCTCGAGATGAAGGCCATCACCTGGCGCGGAACCGTCGCCATCGGTGCCGAGCCGACCATCGAGGAGATCCCCGCCGATCTGGTCGACAAGGCCAACGAGTGGCGCGAGAAGCTGCTCGAGACCGTCGCAGAGTCGGACGAGGCGCTTCTGGAGAAGTACTTCGGTGGCGAAGAGCTCACGATCGACGAGATCAAGGCCGCCATCCGCAAGATGACGATCAACTCCGAGATCTACCCGGTTCTGTGTGGCTCGGCGTTCAAGAACAAGGGCGTTCAGCCCATGCTCGACGCCGTCATCGACTACCTGCCGAACCCGATGGACATCGGCGAGATCTCCGGTCACGCCGTCGGCAACGAGGACGAAGTCCTCACCCGCAAGCCGTCGCGCGACGAGCCGTTCTCAGCGCTCGCGTTCAAGATCGCAGCTCACCCGTTCTTCGGCAAGCTGACCTTCGTCCGCGTGTACTCGGGCAAGGTCGCGCCGGGCACCCAGGTCCTCAATGCCACCAAGGGCAAGAAGGAGCGCATCGGCAAGCTCTTCCAGATGCATGCCAACAAGGAGAATCCGGTCGACGACGCCGTGGCCGGCCACATCTACGCGATGATCGGCCTCAAGGACACCACGACCGGTGACACCCTGTGTGATTCGAGCGCTCCGATCGTCCTCGAGTCGATGAGTTTCCCGGACCCGGTCATCGAGGTCTCGATCGAGCCCAAGACCAAGTCCGACCAGGAGAAGCTCGGCACCGCGATCCAGAAGCTCGCCGAAGAGGACCCGACGTTCACGGTGAACCTGGACGACGAGACCGGCCAGACTGTCATCGGCGGTATGGGCGAGCTCCACCTCGACATTCTCGTGGACCGGATGAAGCGTGAGTTCAAGGTCGAGGCCAACGTCGGTAAGCCGCAAGTGGCCTACCGCGAGACGATCCGTAAGACGGTTGAGAAGCACGAGTTCACCCACAAGAAGCAGACGGGTGGCTCGGGTCAGTTCGCGAAGGTCATCGTCAAGCTCGAGCCGTTGGTCGACGCCGAGGAAGAGGGCGCGACCTACGAGTTCAAGAACGCCGTCACCGGTGGTCGTGTCCCGCGCGAGTACATCCCGTCTGTGGATGCAGGCGCGCAGGATGCGATGCAGTACGGCGTGCTGGCCGGCTACCCGCTGGTCAACCTGAAGCTCACTCTCCTCGACGGTCAGTACCACGACGTCGACTCGTCGGAGATGGCCTTCAAGATCGCCGGTTCGCAGGCCCTCAAGGAGGCTGCGAAGATGGCTCAGCCTGTCATCCTGGAGCCGCTCATGGCCGTCGAGGTCACGACTCCGGAGGACTACATGGGCGACGTCATCGGCGACCTGAACTCCCGCCGTGGTCAGATCCAGGCCATGGAGGAGCGCAGCGGTGCTCGAGTCGTGAAGGCTCAGGTTCCGCTGTCGGAGATGTTCGGCTACATCGGCGACCTTCGGTCGAAGACTCAGGGCCGAGCAAACTACTCCATGGTCTTCGACTCGTACGCTGAAGTTCCGGCGAACGTGTCGAAGGAGATCATCGCGAAGGCGACGGGCGAGTAGTACTCGTCCGTAGTCTTGGCGGAAACCATTGGCGGACCACCCCAGCGTGGACAAACCAATACCCCGGTCGGCGGCTCCCGTCGCCGATCGGGGACCATGTAATAAGCCTCCCGGTAGCGTTGCTGAATAGTTTCGATACGGGGAACCCATACCGCCGACCGGGAACCACCCGGTGGCGCAGAGAAGTCCAGGAGGACATCAAGTGGCGAAGGCGAAGTTCGAGCGGACCAAGCCGCACGTGAACATCGGCACCATCGGTCACGTCGACCACGGCAAGACCACCACCACGGCGGCCATCACCAAGGTGCTGGCCGACCAGTACCCGGAACTGAACGAGAGCTTCGCTTTCGATCAGATCGACAAGGCGCCTGAGGAGAAGGCTCGTGGTATCACGATCAACATCTCCCACGTCGAGTACCAGACGGAGAAGCGTCACTACGCTCACGTCGACGCTCCGGGCCACGCCGACTACATCAAGAACATGATCACGGGCGCTGCCCAGATGGACGGCGCGATCCTGGTCGTGGCCGCCACCGACGGCCCGATGCCGCAGACCCGCGAGCACGTCCTCCTGGCCCGCCAGGTCGGCGTTCCCTACATCCTCGTCGCACTGAATAAGGCAGACATGGTCGACGACGACGAGATCATGGAGCTCGTCGAGATGGAGGTCCGCGAACTGCTGGCCGACCAGGACTTCGACGAGGACGCACCGGTCATTCCGATCTCGGCACTCAAGGCGCTCGAGGGCGACGAGAAGTGGGTCAAGTCGGTTCAGGATCTGATGGCTGCTGTCGACGAGTCGATCCCGGACCCCGTCCGTGAGACCGCCAAGCCGTTCCTGATGCCCGTTGAGGACGTCTTCACGATCACCGGTCGTGGCACCGTCGTCACCGGTCGTGTCGAGCGCGGTGAGATCAACGTCAACGCTGACGTCGAGATCGTCGGCATCCGCGAGAAGAGCACCAAGACCACCGTCACCGGTATCGAGATGTTCCACAAGCTGCTCGACTCGGCTCAGGCGGGCGACAACGCCGGTCTCCTGCTCCGCGGCCTCAAGCGTGAGGACGTCGAGCGTGGCCAGGTCGTCGTGCAGCCGGGCACCACGACTCCGCACACGGAGTTCGAGGGCCAGGCGTACATCCTGTCGAAGGACGAGGGTGGCCGTCACACCCCGTTCTTCAACAACTACCGCCCGCAGTTCTACTTCCGCACCACGGACGTGACCGGCGTCGTGACCCTCCCCGAGGGCACCGAGATGGTCATGCCGGGCGACAACACCGAGATGAGCGTCAAGCTCATCCAGCCGGTCGCCATGGACGAGGGCCTGCGTTACGCGATCCGCGAGGGTGGCCGCACCGTCGGTGCCGGTCGCGTCACGAAGATCATCAAGTGATCGAGTGACCAGCTGATCTCGTAACGAGTTCACCAAAGAGTCCCGCTCCGATTCGTCGGAGCGGGACTCTTTCGTTGTCGCCGGCCGAAGAGCGCCCGGCCGGGCTCGACCGCCGACTGGGCCCAGTTTGAAACTATGCATATGATTGATATTATCTGAGTCACCGATCAAGGGGCGCGCAACGACGCCGAGACTCGCGATACGACTGTGGAGGACACTATGGGACGGTTCGACGGCAAGAAGGCACTCATCACCGGTGGTGCTCGCGGCCAAGGGCGTTCGCATGCTCTGCGGCTGGCACGTGAAGGTGCCGACGTCGCGATCCTCGACATTGCGGCGCAAGTCGATTCGGTCGTGTACCCGACGTCTACGCTGGAAGACCTGGCGTCGACTGAGCGCGAACTCACCGATCTCGGCGCCCAGGTACTGGCGATCCAGTGCGATGTCCGTGACCAGGAGGCAGTCGAGGCGGCCGTGGCCCGCGTCGAAGCCGAGTTCGGCGGCATCGATATCGTCCTCGCGAACGCGGGCGTGATGGCGAGCTATGGCGAGAAGAAGCACGAGATGGCGGCGTGGGACGACTCGGTCGCGATCATGCTCAACGGCGTCTACTACACGCTTCGGGCGGTGACCCCGGGTCTGATCGAGCGCGATCGCGGCGGTGCCATCGTCATCACCGGCTCGACGTCGAGCTTCATCGGCGTCGCGTACAAGCAGGAGATGCTCAACCCAGGGCAGATGGGCTACGGAGCGGCGAAGAGCGGTGTGCTGTCGTTGATGCGGAACTTCGCGATGGTGCTGGGGCAGCACGGCGTCCGAGTCAACACCGTCATCCCGGCGGGGGTGTCGACCACGATGATCAAGAACGAGTTCTTCGAGAAGGACCTGTCCGACGATGCGCCCGGCGGGTGGATGGCGAATGTGATGGGGCACGGCCCGGTGGAGCCGGAGGAGATCACCAACGCCGTCACCTGGCTCTGTTCGGACGAGGCGCGCTTCGTCACCGGACAGTCGCTCGCCGTCGACATGGGCACCATGCTGCTCTGACGCCCTCGGACAGCTGAGAGTCTGCGGCGCACCCGAACCGGCAGGATCGGTTCAGCGGAGGGAAGCTAGGCTGGAGGCCATGCCTTCCTCCCGTCGAGTGTCCCCGCGCGGCGGTCTGTCGTCGTCGATTCAGATCTCCGGGCCGCTCGACTCGTCGAAGGTCCCGGTGGTCCTCGTGCACGGAATGGGCGGCGATCGCACGACGTGGCGGCCCCTGGCGAGTAGCCTTCGCAAGGCCGGCCGGACGGTGGTCAGCTTCGACCTGCGGGGCCACGGCCGTACCGGCCCAGCGGACTCGTACCGACTCGACGACTTCCGGGACGATCTCGCGAGGGTGATCGACGAAGTCGGTGCCGAACTGGTCGATCTGGTCGGGCACTCATTGGGTGCCCACACTGCCTTACGGTATGCAATCTCCGCACCGGATCGGGCACGGCGGATCGTGCTCGAAGAGATTCCTCCCATGCCGCGAGACGACACCGATCTCGCCGACGAGGTGACGCCCTCGGCGACTCTGGGTGAGCGCATTCGAGGGATCGGCGCCGTCGTCGCCAACCCCGCGCCCTTCCTTCGGTTCGATCGTGCGCTGGGCGAACCGGTGCTGTCGGCGTTCGCCGTCGCCGAGCCCACGTGGTGGTGCAGTCTGCAGAAGGTCACCGCGCCCACCCTGGTGATCTCCGGCGGGCGACGCAGCTTCCTGCCGTCGAAGCACCTGCGGGATCTGGCGTATGCGTTGCCGGCCGGCGACTTCCTGACGATTGACGCCGGACACAGCGTCCACCGTGATCGTGGTGACGAGTTCGCGGACGCCGTTCTCGCCCATCTGTCGTGACCATCACTGGCCTGGCGCCGCGTTCCGTGTGAAGATCGAGCGATGAACTCGCTGATCGTCGTCGCTTCGAAGTCGCACGGGAACACGCTCCGGATCGCCGAGGCGATGGCCGAGCCACTGGAGGCGACCGTGGTCGCACCAGATGACGTGTCCGACTCCGAGATCGATGCCGCCGATCTCGTCGGCTGGGGCTCGGGCATCTACTGGATGTCGTTCGCTCCGGGGCTGACGGCGCGGATCGAAACTCTCGCACCGCGTGATCGAGGCCGAGCCTTCGTCTTCTCGACGAGCGGATTGCCCGAGACGCCGTTGCGTCGGTACTCCCGCACGCTCTCGCGCTCGCTGAGCGACCGTGGGTTCGAGGTCGTCGACTCGGTTTTCAGTTGCCGAGGTCTCGACACGATGGGGCCGCTCGCATTGGTGGGCGGAGTGAACAAAGACGCGCCGACGACGAACGATCTAGCTGCCGCGCAGGCCTATGCGCGTCGGATCGCCACGTCCTGATCTGCTCGCACTCGCTCGGTCGGTTGCGGCGCGGTACTTCGCACATGCAAGAGTGTCGTTATGACGAACGCTGATTACGACGCCGTCGACCGTGTACTCGCCGGGCGGTACAGCTGCCGCGGGTTCCGTACCGATCAGGTGCCAGCCGAGACGTTGCGCGCATTGTTCGGGAGTGCTCAACGCACGGCATCGTGGTGCAATTCGCAGGCGTGGCAGGTCACGCTCGTCAGCGGTGCCGACGCCGCGGACTTCGGCGCGAAGCTCACCGAATGGGTCACGGCGGGCAACCCCGCGGTGATGGATATCGATCCGCCCAGCCGATACGAGGGCGTCTATCAGGATCGCCGGCGCGGCGCGGGTTTCGCTCTCTATAACGCGGTCGGCCTCGCCCGGGACGCTAAGGAAGGCCGGCCGCGGCAGATGGTGGAGAACTTCCGGTGCTTCGGCGCACCGCACGTCGCGGTGATCTCATCGCCGAAGGCGCTGGGAGCGTACGGGGCCGTCGACTGCGGCGCCTACGTGTCGTCGCTGTTGACCATTGCACAGAGCCTCGGGCTCGCGACGATCGCCCAAGCGGCGATCGCGATGCACTCGGACTTCGTCCACGATTACCTCGACATCCCCGACGACCGGAACATCGTCTGCGCGGTCTCCATCGGCTACGCAGACGAGGGGCACCCGGCGAACGGCTTCCGCACCGAACGTGCCGACCTGGCCGACGTCGTGGTCGGCTTGCCTTGATGTGCTGGTCTAAGCGGGACGTTCTGGCCTAAGCGGGGCGCAGGCTCTGCTCGCGTGGGGGAGTCGGTGTGTTGTAGAGCGTGCGCGGGTCGACGCCGGTCCGCTCCCACGCTTCGTAAGCCCACGGAACGTACAGCGCCTTGAGCGGCAGTCTGTTGATCAGCGGGTTGATCTTTCGCATGAACGCGGCGAAACGATCGAAGTTCCGTTGGTCGCGCTCGCTCCAATCGAGGTCGCAGACATCGCGCATCTGCTGCGGCAACGTTCCGACGACGACTGTTCTCAGTGCTGCATTCATGGGTACTGACACGATGCGCCACAACGGTTTCGGCATCCATTTCGGTCCGGGGACGCCCTTACGGAGGTAGCCGGTCGCATAGACGATGGTCCGAGTCGGGACGAATCGATCGAGCATCGACTCCCAGTACGCGCAGAACTCGTCGTATGTCTGCGGCTGGCTGCGGGCCGAGACGCCGTACAGCTGGTACCAGACCTTGCTCTCCTCGAAGATCTGAACCTTCTCCTCGTAGGACAGTCTGCGAATGAATGTGTCAGTGATGTACAGGACTTGGTCGACGAACGTGGCGTGCGCCCAGTAGAACAACTCCGGATTGAGTGCGTGGTAGCGCGATCCGTCGCTGATGGTGCCTTTGATGCCGCGGTGGAAGTCGCGGACCCGGTGCCCCCACTGGTGCGGTCGGTCGGAGTACACCGTTCGCATGATCGGCGGTCCGGATCTCTTTGCGCGGCCGAGGAAGTCGCTGAAGATGACCGAATGGTCCTCGACGCCCTGGGCGAGTTGCTCGATGCAGTTCTCGGTGCCCGCCAGGCGTTGGAATCCTAGGAGCCCCCGGGTGTCGCCGTAGAACTTCCAGACCAGTGAGTCGGCTCCGAGTCGGAGGTCGAGTGAATCGATGTCGACGTCGTCGCCGTCCACGACGGCGGGCTCCGCCTCGCGGACCTGTGCGTCGAAGTCTGCAGTAGAGGTCATGCCGACAGCGTAACGCGACTTTGGAACAAAATGAATAGATTGTGCCAAAACATGGTCTGTGACCCGAAGTCGCAGGCCGTCCGGGTCGTCAACCGATCACGCGCACCGGTGATCCCACTACGCTGGCGGCATGGTGTTCTCGCAGCCCTCCGGTAAGAACAAGCAGTCACCGTTCGGCACGTCCGACGACCGGCGCAACCCGAAGACGACGTTCCGGCTCAAACCGAAGGACGCCCCGCCGCCGTCTATGCCGACGGTAGACGACCTGATCGCCGCATCTCGGGTGGTGTCGCTGCCGATGCGGACCGCGTTCCGCGGCATCACGGTGCGCGAGGCGATGATCTTCTCCGGTCCGGCGGGGTGGGGCGAGTTCGCTCCGTTCACCGAGTACGACGATGCGGAGTCACGAGTGTGGCTCGCGGCCGGAATCGAAGCCGCGTATCTCGGTGCGCCGGAACCGTTGCGGGACGTGGTCGATGTCAACGCGACCGTGCCCGCGGTGTCCGCCGACGAGGTCGCCGAGATCATCGGAAGGTATCCGGGTGCGCGGACGGTCAAAGTGAAGGTCGCCCAGTCCGGACAAGTATTGGCAGACGACGTCGACCGCGTCGCCGCGGCGCGTGAACTCGTCCCGACCGTGCGAGTGGACGCGAACGGCGCGTGGAGCGTCGGCGAGGCGATCGAGGCCATTGCCGCGATCGGCGACGTCGAGTACGTCGAGCAGCCGTGCCGGTCTGTCGAGGAACTCGCCGAGGTCCGTCGGGCGGTGTCGGTCCCGATCGCCGCGGACGAGTCGATCCGTCGCTCCACCGACCCGATGCGAGTGGCGAAAGCCGATGCCGCCGACATCGCAGTCCTGAAGGTGGCGCCCCTCGGTGGTATGCGGTCGCTCCTGAAGGTCGCTGCCCGGTTGCCGATGGACGTCGTCGTCTCCAGCGCTCTCGACACAGCCGTCGGCATGTCCTCCGGCGTCGCCGCCGCGGCCGCGCTGCCGAACCTTCATCGCGCGTGCGGATTGGGCACCGGCGCGATGTTCACTCGCGACGTCGCGCCCTCGTTCCATGTTGAGGACGGTCGTGTGGCGCTCCGTAGTATCACGCCGATGGCGGATCTGCCGCTCGCGTCTGCCGAGCGCACTCAGTGGTGGCACGACCGATTGCGTCGATCCCATGCGTTGCTCGTCGGCGGATGAGAGTCCGTCGCGTGAAGCGAAACGAGACGAGGGGCTAGAAACAAATACGTAAATCTGTTCCAATGGAAGTGAGTGACGTCACGAAGGCGTCGCGCGACGGTTGGGAGAGAAGCGATGACGGATTTCCTCGCGCAGTCGGAGACCGACAGCGGACTGCTGCCGGTGCCGATGAGTGATCGCAATGGGGTCCTGGAAGTGATCAGCATGCGTCGCGATCCGTTCACGTTCGCCGACGAGAAGCTGCTTCGGTACGGAAACGTGTTAGGACTCAACGCACTCGGTGTGCGCATCGTGACTGCTGCCGGCCCCGAAGCTGCCAACGAGATCCTGATGAACAAGCAGAAGGCGTTCGCGAACGCGCCGGCGTGGAGCTACTTCATCGGCCCGTTCTTCAACCGCGGAGTCATGCTCCTTGACTTCGACGAGCACCGCCACCACCGACACATCCTGCAGGCGGCCTTCACACCCAAGATCCTCAAGGGCTATCTGGACGAGATGCAGCCGATGATCGCCGAGCGCATGACACGTTTCCCGACCGGTGACGTCCGCATGTTCACCGAACTCAAACAGATCACCCTCGACGTCGCCCTCGAAGTGTTCCTCGGACTCGAACTGCCCCAGGACGAAGCCGACCGCATCAACAAAGCGTTCATCGACACCGTGCGTGCAGGCGTCGCCTACGTCCGCAAGCCGGTGCCCGGTGGACGCTGGTGGAAGGGGTTGCGCGGCCGAAAGGTTCTCGAAGAGTTCTTCTACCGGCATATTCCCGCCAAGCGGGCCGCGCAGACCCCAGACCTGTTCTCGGTGCTCTGCCATGCTGAGAGCGACGACGGGCACACATTCACCGACGAGGACGTCGTCAACCACATGATCTTCGTTCTCATGGCCGCACACGACACGTCGACCATCACCATGACCCAGATGGCGTACCACCTGGCCAAGCATCCCCAGTGGCAGCAGTGCGCCCGGGAGCAGTCGCTCGAACTCGGCGACCGTCTCGCGTACGACGATCTCGCAGGCATGGACGTCATCGACCTCGTGATGCGCGAATCGCTCCGGCTGTGCCCACCGGTCCCCGCACAACCCCGCATGGCGATCAAGGACACCCAGGTCCAGGGCTTCTTCATCCCGAAAGGCACGATGGTCGTCGTGCCCCAGATGTCGAACCATCGCGACCCCGCGATCTACTCGCACCCGAGCCTGTTCGACCCCGAACGCTTCTCGCCCGAGCGTGCTGAAGACAAGGCACACCGGATGGCGTGGATGCCGTTCGGCGGCGGCGTGCACAAGTGCATCGGGCTGTACTTCGGACAGATGGAGATCAAAACCGTCATGCATCACCTGCTTCGCGATTACGAATGGACGGTGCCCGCGGACTACGAGATGCCGATGGATTACAGCGCCCTGCCGGTCCCGAGAGACAAGCTGCCCGTCCAGGTTAGGCGTCGCTGATGGCGACCGAGACCAGCCGGAAGGCACGGGTCACGTCGCCGCCGTCGGCGCAGGAGGCCGCGATCCTCGCGGCGGCAGCAGAGGAGTTCTCCGCCGTCGGCGCACGCCGTGCCAACATCGACGAGGTGGCGAGGGCTGCGGGCGTCAGTCGTTCGACGCTGTATCGCCGATTCCCGAACAAGGACAGCCTGCTGCTGTCGGTGGCCAACGACGCGTTCGAGAAGGGCTTGTCCCGGTTGGAGGAGACGGTGCGGGGCCTAGGACCGTCGGACGCCGTCGTCGCGGCGTTCACCGCGGGCGCCGAGATGGTCCACACCGATCCGCTGCTACGTCGCATGGTGCTCGAAGACGTCGAACTGCGCACCATCACCGCGACCACCATGAGCTCGCTGTTCATCGAGATGGTGACCGCGAGGGTGGCGACGACGTTGCGGCGTGCAGGCGCGCAGATGCCAGACGACGAACTGTCAGAAGCCGTCGAACTGCATGTGCGACTGGTTATCTCATTCCTTGAAGTCCCCAGCGCCGAACCCGGGCGACAGACTGTGGAGTATGCGCAGCACCTCGCTGCGACCTATCTGGCGCCGATGATCCGCTGATCTTCCGCGCTGCCGCCGGCCTCTTCGGCCCCACCTCGTACCGCCCATGAAGGAGTTCCATGTCTGTCCTCGATCGACTCTCGAGCGGGCGCGCCGACCGCCGACTCGCGAAGATCCGTACCGGAGTCTCCGGCAAAGTCGTCGCCATCACCGGTGGGGCGCGGGGTATCGGGTTCGAGATCGCCGAGCAAGTGATCGCGGCGGGCGGTCGGGTCGCACTCGGCGATATCGACGGTGACGCCGTCGGCAAGGCCGCCGCCGACCTCGGAGTGGAAGGCGTCGAACTCGACGTCACCGATGCGGCGTCGATCGACCGCTTCCTCGACGTCGTCGAAGAGCGAGTCGGGCCGGTGGACGTGCTCGTCAACAACGCGGGAATAATGCCGGTCGGGTCATTCCTCGATTACGACGAGTCGCTCATCCGCCGCACCGTCGAGATCGACTTCGTCGGCGTCATTCTCGGGACCCGCGCAGCAGCACGCCGCATGGTGACCCGCGGCGGCGGCCAGATCGTCAACATCGCCTCCGTCGCAGGCCGTCTCGCCGCGCCCGGGCTGTCGGTGTACAACGGCGCAAAGTCCGGTGTCATCGAGTTCTCCGAGACCGTGGACTTCGAACTCGCGCCGCGGGGTGTGCGTGTCTCGGCGGTCCTGCCGTCCTTCACCAACACCGCACTGGTCACCGGGCTGAAGACCAATTCCATGGTGCGCAGCGTCGACACCGACGTCGTGGGGCGCGAAGTGCTGACCACCATTGCGACGCAACGCGTGCGGGCCATGGCTCCGATGTCGCTGCGCTGGGTGGACGTCACTCCGGCGATGCCGATCGGCGTCAAGCGTTGGCTGGCCGGGGTGACCGGCACCAAGACGATGTTCGTGGACGCAGACCAGTCGGCGCGTGCCGCATACAGCAGGCGGATCGGTCAGGCGGGCAACACCGATTAGTGTTGCGCGCATGACCATCGATCGCCCGACCAGGAAGTGGAGAGCGGCGCGCAGGCTGGTGACTCAGCGCCGTCGGGAACTCGATTCGGTGCTCGACGGGGCCGGTGACTCCAGGCGCAAGCAGGGCCTCGTGATCGTGTTGACTGTGGTCGCTGTGGCGCTGGCAGGTGTCGCGGTCTGGCAGTACACGGTGGCCCCGCGCCGTTATTCGGACGCCGAGTACGTGGCCGCGGCCACCGACCGGGTGGCTCTCCTGTTGGAAGCCGACAGCGACGACCCAGGCCGCGCTGGTCGAATTCTGTCCGGGTCGACCGGCGAGTTCCACGATGCGTTCGCGCAGTCGGCCGATGCGTACACGCAGTTCGTCACGTCGGCTAAGACCCGCGGTGACGGTTCGATCGACGGGGTCGGGCTCGCCCGCCGAGACAACGACTCGGCGCTGATGCTCGTCGCCGCGAGCGTGCGCGTGGCGACCTCGACGGGGCAGGACGCCGCCGCAGGCGACTTCCGTATGCGGGTGCTGATGACCCCGGAAGACGACGAACTCAAGATCGCAGCGGTCGAGGTGCTCCAATGACGACGCGACTGGAGCAACCGATCACTCGGACGACCATCCTCGCGGCGACCGCAGCGGTGGTGCTCCTGGTGGCCGGGTTCGCGGTGTGCGTCGTCGGACTGGACCACCGATCGAACGTACGCGCCGCCGAATCGGATCGCGGTGCGGTGTCCTCTCAGGCAGGCGAGGCTCTTGCGCATGTCTTCTCGGTATCCGAGGGCACGTGGCGGCAGGACCGTCAGGAAGCGAGGACCTACCTCGCCGAGCCGATGTCGACGTCGCTGGCACCAGCTCTGGCAGTCGGCCCGCCGGACGGCGTCGTGTCGGTCTCGTGGGAAGTGCTGGACACGGCCGCCGTCGACGTCGACGGCGACTCGGCGACGGCGCTCGTCGTTGCACGAGTGCGCGTGACACCGCGCGGGAGCGCGGTCCAGACCACCGATCGGACCGTTCAGGCGAGTCTGGCCAAGGTCGACGATCGTTGGCTCCTGTCTGGGGTGGACGAACTGTGACGCCGGAGCCGATGCGGGTACGGCAGGCCCGCGCACAGTACGACCACGCAGTCCGCGACGAGCGTCTCGCCCGAATCGCTGCGGCAGCCGAACTGCGGCGACGGACGCGCCGTCGTCACGCGGCGTCCCGTCTCGCCGTCGTCGCGATGATCGTCGTCGCGGTAGTCGCGTTCGGTGTCGGTCTCTGGGGCCTGTCCGCGGACGACGTCGAGACCGCCGATGCCGTTCAGGACGCCACGTCTGCGGTCACGACGATGCTGACTCCGGATCCGGCTGACCCGCGGGGGTACGTCGACGCAATCGTCGACGGCAGCACCGGTGAACAGCGCGAACGGTTGAGCACGGGCCGAGACGCACTCACCGCCTACGTCAGCGGACTTCAGGTGCGCCCCGACGGTCGGGTGGTGTCGGCCGGAGTCGAGTCGGCCACTGGCGAGGCCGCGGACGTCATTGTCGTCGCGCAGGCGGCCGACCCGAGCCTGATCGGTGGTCGAGACGGGACGAGCCGGGTCACCGTGCGAGTGCGGATGACGCCGAGTGACGACGGGTGGCTCGTCTCGCAGACGCAGGTGATCTCATGACGCGGCGCAGGGTCTGCGGTGCGATCGGCACGTGTGCGGTGATCATCGCCGTCGTCTTCGGGATCCTGGCCGTGAACGCCCACCGGGAACCCGCGAGCCCGGACGCCGCGACTGCGCAGGCGGCGGCCTCCGCCGTCGGGAAACTGATGACGTTCGCGCCCGGCGACCCACCGGAGGGTCGCGCCGCGGTGCAGGCGTCGCTGACCGGGGCGTTGGGCGCCGACTACGCGCTCCGCGGACCCGACGTGGTCTTCCCCTCGGCGGTCGCGTCCAAGGTGACGATGACGGTCGACGTCACCGATGCCGCCACTGTCGACCACTCCGAACGGTCGGCCAGGGTGCTGGTCTTCGCCCAGCAGACCGTCATTGTCGGAGATCACACCGATTCTCCGGCTCAGGTGGGTGTCGCACGATGGGCATGGATGACTAGAGTCGAAGGTCATTGGCTGTTGGCGCGGCTCACACCCGTGTCGCCTCAGTGATATGCGTCGCTATGGAGCGATGCGTGGCGCTCGGCGCACGGACCGCGCCTGATCATCGAGACCTCGAAGGGCATATCTGTGAACGATCCCATCGTGATTGTGGGCGCAGGGCTGGGCGGTGTCCGCCTGGCTGAGAACCTGCGTAACGGCGAATACTCAGGCGACGTCGTGCTGATCGGGCAGGAGTCCCACCCGCCGTACGATCGCCCGCCGCTGTCGAAGAGTGTGGTGACCGGGGCCGACGAACGTGTCGACCTCAAACCTGCGGAGTTCTATGCGGAGCAGAACATCGATCTTCGGACCGATACTCGCGTAGTCGCGGTGGATCCGGACGGGCACACCGTGACCGTCGAACACGACGGCCAACGCAGCGACGTCGCCTTCGGGACACTCGTCCTGGCGACCGGACTCGCGGCACGGAAGTTCCCCGGCGTCGCCGACGACGTCACCGGGGTGCATGTGGTCCGCACGATCGACGATGCGCTCGCCTTGCGTGCAGCGGCCGGCTCGGCGACGCACGCAGCGGTGATCGGCGCGGGTTTCATCGGTTGTGAGGTTGCGGCGAGTCTGCACGAACTCGATGTCCCCGTGACGCTGATCGAACCGACGCCGACTCCACTGGCGACGGCGATCGGCGAGCAGGTCGGGCAGATGGTGACCCGTATGCACACGGGCGCGGGAATCGATCTGCGGACCGGCAGCGGGGTCGACGAGATCATGGTCGGTGACGACGGAGCGGTGTCCGGGGTGGTGCTCTCGGGAGGCGAGCGCGTGGACGCTGACCTCGTCGTCGTGGGCATTGGCGGCTATCCGGACCTGGACTATCTCGAGGGGTCGGGGATCGAACTCGCCCCTCGTGAGTCCGGCGGCGGCATCGCCTGCAACGGGGTGGGCCGCACGAGCGCGGCGGATGTGTACGCACTGGGCGACGCCGCGAACTGGACCGACGCGCACGGCGATCACCGTCGCGTCGAGCATTGGAACCATGTCGTCGACCATGCCGCTATCGTGGCCGCCCACCTACTCGGCCACACCATCGCCCATCAAGGCGTCCCCTACTTCTGGAGTGACCAGTTCGGCCTCAAGATCCAGATGCTCGGCGCGCCGCACCCGGACGACGAAGTCCACGTCGCCGACGAGGACGGCCTCAAGTTTCTCGCCTATTACAGCCGTGACGGCATCCTGACCGGCGTGATCGGCGCAGGCCGGGCCGGAAAGGTGATGAAGACGAGACGGTTCCTGCAGACACCGACGCCGGTGTCTGCAGTGTTGGAGGGGTGAGTGCTCGGCCCGGAGGCCTCAGCCGATGAGATCCTCGCCGTTCTCGTCGACCTCGGAGATCCGGTTCGCGCCGCGCAGTCACGGAGGTTCTTCAAGACGGGACAGGGGGAGTACGGTGCAGGCGACGAGTTCGTCGGCATCCGAGTGCCGGAACTACGTCGACTCGCCCGAACGCTCCAGGGGGCGCCCGCCGCGACGATCACCGACCTCCTCGACAGTCCGTTGCACGAAGCGCGTCATCTCGCACTGCTCACCCTGACGGCGAACTTCGACTCCCGGGGCGCCGATCAAGCCCTCTGGGTGGCGCAGTACCGCGACGCCGTCCGCGCTGGACGGGTGAACAACTGGGACCTGGTGGACTGCTCGGCTGATCCGATCCTGGGCGCGTATCTTCTGGCCCGCGGCGACTGCTCGGAGTTGTTCGAGTGGGCGGCAGAAGAAGACCTGTGGCGACGCCGTGTTGGGATCGTCGGTACGGCCGCGTTCATCAAAGCGGGGCGGGCGGACGCGATTCTCGGTGTCGCCCCATTCGTTCTCGACGATCGTCGCGACCTCATCCAGAAAGCGTTCGGATGGATGCTGCGCGAGGCAGGCAAACGCATCGACCGAACCGTTCTGACGGACTACCTGGACGGGTATGCCGCGCAGCTGGGGCGGACCGCGCTGTCGTATGCGCTCGAGCACCTGCCACCGGCGGACCGTGCGCGGTACCGCAGCATGCGGTGAATCGTCAGTCGATCGGCTTCTGCTGGGTCTCGGGCTTGCGTGCGGCTCGTCGCACGAGCAGTGCCAGCACGATCATCGGGATCTGCAGGGGAAGTCGTGCCCAGGCGATCGATTTCATCAGCGGGCTCTTGTCAACCCAGAGGCGAACCATGTTGACGTTCGCGGGGAAGACTGCGACGAACAGCATCGCGGCCAGTCCGGCCGCGGTGCGACGCGTTCGAGGGGCGAGGACCGCAGCGCCGATACCGACTTCGGCGGCGCCGGAAGCGTAGGTCCAGAGCCGCTTCGGGCCGGGGATCTCTTCCGGGACGATCGAGTCGAACGGTTCCGGCGTGAGGAAGTGCAGCACCCCGGGAAGCAGCAGCATGGCGGACAACGCGCGCACCAGACGGTCGTGAAGCATGGTTCGAGTCTAGCCGGAGGTCGTTTCGAATCCGCCCCGCCGAGCGCACTGATGCCGACAGGAGTTCGCTCAGAACTCGATGCGCAGCCTGTCCGATGTCGGGCGAGCCTGGCATCCGAGAATGTAGCCGTCCTCGATGTCCTCGGGATCGAGGGCGCCGGTGACCTCCATGTCGACGGTCCCCTCGGTGAGGGTGCAGGCACACGAGCCGCACTCACCTTCCTGGCACGAGTACGGCGCGTCTAGTCCGGCGGCCAACATGATGTCGATGAGGGTGCGCGAACGGGGCCACGACATCTCGTGGGTCTCCCCGTCGAGTTCCACCTCCACCTGCGCGGCCGCGGCCGCTTCGTCCTCGCTGACCTCACCGAGGTCGACGTCCTCGAACGGGTCGCCTTGGAGGGAATTGTAGATCTCGGTATGCACGTTGTGGTGATCGAACTTGGCCTTCGCGAGCCCGGCGTGCACCGCGTCCATGAACGGGCCGGGGCCGCAGATATACGCGGTGTGCGTCTGCGACATCGGACCGAACAGGGTCGCGAGTTTCTTCTCCGACGGCAGACCCTGGACGGACTCGAGCCAATGGACGACGGTGAGGCGCCCCGGGTGACGGTCCTGGAGTTCACGCAGTTCGGCGCCGAAGATGACGTCGTTCTCGCTGCGATTCGCGTAGAAGAACGTCACCGGCCCCGTGCCGTCGGCGAGCGCGGTCTTGAGGATCGACATGACCGGCGTGACACCCGATCCTGCGGCGATGAGCAGCATCGGTGCGTGGATGTTCGACGGCGTGAACACACCCGACGGAGGTAGCGCCTCGATCTGGGCGCCTGCCGCGAGGTTGTCGCAGATCCAGTTGGATCCGTACCCCTCGGGTGTGCGTTTGACGGTGACCTTCGGCAGATCGTCGTGTTTGGCCGCCGACGACAGCGAGTAGCAGCGGGCCACCGATCCGGTCCGCTCGCTCGGGATCCGCAGCGTCAGGAACTGGCCGGGTAGGTAATCCGCGAACTTGTCGCTGTGGACGTCGGGAACATCGAAGACGATGCTGCGCGCGTCTGCGGTCTCCTCGATCACCTCGGCGACGGTGAGGATCGCGCTGCGTGTGCTGTGCGGGGTCAGGTCGGTCATTCGTGCGCTCTCTATGAGAAGAACTAGAACGTGTTCTATTGAGAATATCAGTGGTCGTGCGGTCGGTCGACAACGGTCAGCGGCCTAGGCTGCCGACCCCGTCGACGAGTGTCTGTGATCCGGCCCACATGAGTTCGGCGAGGTCGGATCCAGGGGTCGCGAGCCACGTGTCGTAGGCGGCAAGAGCTGTTCCGAGGGTCATCCAGGCCACCGTCTGGGGAGTGTGGCCATCGGGTGCCGCACCGAGACGGTCGGCGCAGTGTTTGGCGATCACCTGTCGCCAGTCGCCGTACATCAGCATCGAATGCGCTTGGAGTGCAGGCACTGTCAGAAGCAGGGACATCCGGCGGCGGTGTTGTTCGATCATCTCGTCGGGAACTTCGTTGAATTCGACCAGAGCGTACCGCAGGCTCTCGCCGAGTGGCACGTCCTCGGGCGTCTCGGCGAGCAGGGCGCGAAGGCCGTCGAGGTGATCGCCGAACTCGCCCCACGCCAACGAGTTCTTCGACGGGTAGTAGCGAAACAGTGTGCGACGTGCGATGCCCGCGGCGGCGGCGATGTCGTCCACGCTCGTCTCGTCGAAGCCCTGTTCGGTGAACAGGCCGATCGCGATGTCGCTCAACCGGCCGCGAGTGGTGGCGGCCGGGCGGCCGCCGAGCGGTCCGGAGTGTTTCGCCGTCATGTACCACCCTTCTGATTGATCGCGTCTGTGCTGGTCGCATGCTACGTGGCAGATATTCTCGCGATTCCCTTGCGATTATGCACCCAGTGCCGTTACGGTGTGTCTCGAACCACAATTATCTACATCAGGAGGTTGGTTCACATGGCCGAGCAGGCAGCCCAGACTCACGACGATCTCGTCGCGGAGTCGCTGGTGGAGGAAGTGTCCATCGACGGGATGTGCGGCGTCTACTGATGACGACTGCAACGACCATTGCTTCCGGCGACCGTTCTGCGGTCGCCGGAAGCGAGCCGCACCCGCCGACCTCGCCCGTCTTCGATCCCGCCGCAGCGTGGACGCTCAACCCCAAGGTGGCGTTGCGCCCGGAACCGTTCGGTGCGCTTCTATACCACTTCGGAACGCGCAAGCTGTCATTCCTCAAGAACCTGACCGTCGTCGGAATCGTTCGCGATCTCGCCGAGCATCCGAGCGCCGACGCGGCGCTCGCTGCCGCGGGTGTCACCGACGACGCCCGTCCGTTGTACTCGCAGGCGCTGACCGCGCTGTGTGAGTCCGGAATGATCATCCCGCAGGCCGATCGTTCCGCAGATCAAGGAGTTAATCCGTGACCACCGTGGAATCCCCGGTCATGCCGTCGATGACCCCGCCGCTCGGCCTCGCGCCGCAGCAGCCGCCGAAGGTCGGACGCCTCGTCGACCAGTTCGAGAAGGGCCTCGACGCCCCGATCTGTTTGACGTGGGAGTTGACCTACGCGTGCAACCTGTCGTGTGTGCACTGCCTGTCGAGTTCGGGCAAGCGTGACCCGCGAGAGCTCAACACCGAGCAGTGCAAAGCGATCATCGACGAGCTGCAGCGCATGCAGGTGTTCTATGTGAACATCGGCGGCGGCGAGCCGACGGTCCGCCCCGACTTCTGGGAGCTCGTCGACTACGCGACCAGTCACCAGGTCGGCGTCAAGTTCTCCACGAACGGTCTGCGGATCACGCCGGAGATCGCCGACCGTCTCGCCGCATCTGACTACGTCGACGTCCAGATCTCGCTCGACGGAGCGACCGCGGAGGTGAACGATAACGTCCGCGGCCCCGGCTCGTTCGACATGGCCGTCCGCGCTCTCGAGAACCTCGCGAACGCCGGTTTCAAGGATGCCAAGATCAGCGTCGTCATGACCCGCGAGAACGTCTCGCAGCTCGACGATTTCAAGGCATTGGCCGACCGTTACGGGGCGACGCTGCGGATCACCCGTCTGCGTCCGTCCGGTCGTGGCGCCGACGTGTGGGACGACCTCCACCCGCTGCCCGAGCAGCAGCGCGAGTTGTACGACTGGCTCGTCGCGCACGGCGACAACGTGCTGACCGGCGACTCCTTCTTTCACCTTGCGGCGTTCTCCGAGTCGGGCGGAAGCGGTCTGCCCGGCCTCAACCTGTGCGGCGCGGGTCGCGTCGTGTGCCTGATCGATCCGATCGGCGACGTCTATGCGTGCCCGTTCGCGATCCACGAGAACTTCCTCGCGGGCAACGTCACCTCCGAAGGCGGATTCCAGGAGATCTGGCAGAACAGTGACCTGTTCACCGAACTCCGCGAGCCGCAGAACGCAGGCGCGTGCACCAAATGCCAGCACTTCGACGCGTGCCGCGGTGGCTGCATGGCGGCGAAGTTCTTCACCGGTCTGCCGCTCGCCGGCCCCGACCCTGAGTGCGTGCAGGGCTTCGGTGAGGAACTCCTCGCAGGCGACCGTTCCAAGCCGACGGCGAACAAAGATCATTCACGCGGAGTCCCGCTCACGCTGATGACTCGCCCGCCGACACGTGACTGTGACGAGAATCCCCTCGCAGGGTTCGCTCCGACCACCGCGAGTGGTTGCTCGTCCACCAACTGCTGCTGAGGTCGATCGCCTACCGCCGCCGCTGTTCGAGCTCCCCGCTGTTCGAGCTCCCCGCTGTTGATCGGGCTCCCCGCTGATCGGGCTCCCCGCTGTTGATCGAGCGGCCCCGCTGTTGATCGAGCGGCCCCGCTGTTGATCGAGCGGCCCCGCTGTTGATCGAGCGGAGTCGAGATCTCGACTCCGCTCGGTCAACGGAGGGACCTCGATCAACGGAGGGACCTCGATCAAGGGCCGCGACTCCGCCACCTTTATTTACTTACTAGGAAAGAAACTCATCCATGTCCAAGCTGTCCGAACTCGCCGAGAAGAATCCGTGGCGTCGTAACCCGTGGTTCGAGACCGTCGGCGAGGCGCAGAAGCGTGCTCGCAAGCGGCTGCCGAAGACCGTGTACTCCTCGCTGGTCGCAGGTACACAGGCCGGTATCACCGTGAACGACAACATGAATGCGTTCACCGAGTTGGGGTTCGCTCCGCACGTCATCGGCACCACGCCCGAGCGGAATCTGACGACGACGGTGATGGGTCAGGAGCTCCCGTTCCCGGTCATGATCTCGCCGACCGGTGTGCAGGCGGTCGACCCCGACGGTGAAGTCGCCGTCGCTCGGGCCGCAGCGAACCGCGGCACGGCCATGGGCCTGTCGAGCTTCGCCTCCAAGCCGGTCGAAGAGGTCACGGCCGTCAACGACAAGACGTTCTTCCAGATCTACTGGCTCGGCAGTCGCGAGGACATCCTGGCTCGTGCGATGCGCGCGAAGGAAGCTGGCTGCAAGGGCTTGATAGTCACCACCGACTGGGTGTTCAACGTCGGACGCGACTGGGGCAGTCCGGAGATCCCGGAGAAGGTCGACCTCCGCGCCGTCGCGAAACTGGCGCCGGAGATGATCACCAAGCCGAAGTACGCGCTGAGCTGGTTCCGCGACGGCAAACTCCTGGTTCCCGACTTGAGCGCCCCGAACATCGCGCACCCGGGGCAGCCCGGCCCGACGTTCTTCGATGTGTACGGGCAGTGGATGAACACGCCGCCGCCCACCTGGGAGGACCTGAAATGGCTGCGCGAGCAGTGGGGCGGCGAATTCATGGTCAAGGGCATCACGCGCATGGACGATGCCAAGCGTGCCCGTGACATCGGCGCCACCGCGATCTCAGTGTCGAACCACGGCGGCAACAATCTCGACGGCACCCCGGCCACGATCCGTGTCCTCGGGCCGATCGCCGACGAACTCGGCGGCGACCTCGACGTCCTCCTCGACGGTGGCATCCGCCGCGGCAGCGACGTGGCCAAGGCGCTCGCGCTGGGGGCGAAGGCCGTCATGATCGGCCGCGCCTATCTCTGGGGCCTCGCAGCGAACGGACAGGCGGGCGTGGAGAACGTCCTCGACCTGATGCGAATGGGTCTGGACTCCGCACTCATGGGGATCGGCAAGAACGACGTGGCTGACCTCTCGCGCGACGACCTGATCATTCCCGAGGGATTCGAGCGCGTCTTCGGTGCGTGAACGACGCTCACCGGTGTTAGGTCGACCGCCGGTCGAACCGTAGGGCCGATCACAGCGCGTCCAACTGCCGCCGCATCTCGGCGCGATACCGCGCGACATTGGCTGTCTTGACGCTCTCGTAGCCGCGGACCATGTCGGGTAGATCGGCGATCGCTGTCGCTGCGGCGACGCGCTCGGGCGACGGGTAGGTGCCGAGCGAGGCAAGGATCTCGTCGAGGGCGGCGCGATACTCGTCGATCAGTGCGCGCTCCATGCGGCGGACCTCGGCGCGGCCGAACGGGTCGAGTCGGGTCCCCCTCAGGCGCTTCATCTTCGCGAGGCAGCGCAGAGCCGGATCGGCCCAGGAGCCCAACGAGATCTTGCTCGTCATCCCCATCTCGCGGAGCATCGGCGGATGCAGTCGGACGGCGACCCTCGCGTCGTCGCCGAACTCGTCGGCGATCGTCGCAGCGAATGTGGCGTCGTCGGTGAGGCGGGCGACCTCGTACTCGTCCTTGTACGCCATCAGTTTGTACAGGTTGCGAGCCACCGCCGACGTCAGGCGGTCGCCGTGCCCCGCGTCGTGGACACGGCGAACTGTGCGCAGCCAAGTTCGTGCGTACGTCTCACTCTGATAGGCGATCAGCTCGTCGTATCGGCGCTCGAGGACGGCCGACAAGTCGTCACCGGAGCCGATGAGGCTCGACGCGGCCCGCTCGGCCGCCGCGCTCGGAGAATACTCAGGTACCGGCGTTCGGATCGACGCGATTGCGGTGACGACGTCGTCGGGGGAGACGACCGCCTGGCGTCCTCGCCGGAACGCCTGCAGGTTGGCGTCGACGGCGACCCCGTTGAGCGCGATGGCTCGCTCGATGGACTCCGCGGACAGGAGGAGCGAGCCGGTCTGAAAGGTTGCGCCCACCATGAGCATGTTCGCGTACTGCTCGTCGTCGAACAGGTCGTCGGAGAGCCGTCCCGCATTCAGGTACACCGAGCGAGCGACGTGGTCGTCGATGACCGACCGAATCGCGAACGCCTCCGGGAACTGCATCGACGTGTCGATGACCATCGATCCCGTCGGCACCTTGGTCGTCGACACGACGGCGGTGGTCTTCTCGCTCGACGCGACCTTCAGGTTGGCCGGGTCTGCTCCGACGAGCTGATCGCAAGCCAGATAGACGTCACAGTCGCCGGACGCGACTTTCGCCGCCTGTTCGAGAGGCGTCGAGGACACCTTGATGTCACTGACGACCGCGCCGCCCTTCTGTGCGAGGCCAGTCATGTCCACGGTGCGTGCGCTGAGCCCGTCCAGGGTCGCGGCTGTGGCGAGAACCTGGGACACCGTTACCACACCGGTACCACCGATGCCGGTGACGCGGATCGCGAAGTCGCTGGCGGCGGATGTGCGGGGCGGCAGCGCGATGTCGGCTGCGTCGATCGGCGCGACCTGCTCGCGTGAACGGTGCGTTCCCGGGGTGACGGTCACGAAGGCGGGGCAGTCGCCGGCCAGACACGAGAAGTCGAGGTTGCACGAACTCTGGTCGATCTGCGTCTTCCGGCCGAACTCGGTGTCTACCGGGTGCACTGACAGACAGTTCGACTTCGCGCCGCAGTCGCCGCAGCCCTCGCAGATCCGTTCGTTGATCATCACCCGCTGCTTCGGCATCGCGAACTGGCTGTTCGGTCCGTCCGCGTCTGCGTTCCCGCGACGGCGCTTGCGGCGTTTCTCGGCCGCGCAGTGCTGGTCGTGGACCAAGACGGTGACCCCGGTGATCTCGGCTAGTTCGCGCTGCACGGCGAGCATGTCGTCGCGGTGTCGGACCTCGACTCCCTTCGGCAGATCGAGAGCGCGGGTGCGCGACGGATCGTCCGAGGTGACGACGATCTTCGCGACCCGCTCGGCCTGTAGTGATGCGAGGATCTGGGGGAGACTCATCTGACCGACCGGATCCTGGCCGCCGGTCATCGCGACGGTGCCGTTGAACAACAGCTTGTACGTGATGTTCTCGCCGGACGCGACGGCCGCGCGCACCGCCAGCGAGCCGGAGTGCATGTACGTGCCGTCGCCGACGTTCTGGACGAAATGCTTCTCATCGATGAACGGAGCCATGCCCAGCCACTGCGCGCCTTCACCACCCATCTGGGTGACGCCCGCGATGTCGCCGACCTGCTCGGGCTCCATCAGCAGGACCATTGCGTGACAGCCGATCCCGGCTCCGACGATCGTGTCCGGAGTGACCTTCGTCGAGCTGTTGTGCGGACAGCCCGAACAGAAGTACGGGGTTCGCACGGCCAGCGGCAACAGGATGCGTTCGCGCGTCGCGTTCTTCCGGTCCATCCAGCGCTGCGCCGGTTCGATGCGGTGTCGGGACGCGAGGCGGGTCGCCAGGCCGTGGGAGACGGCGTCGACGTCGAGTTCGCCGAACCGGGAGAACAGGGTGGAACCGTCTTCGTTGGCCTTGCCGACGATGGCGGGCGCGTCCGTTCTGCGAAACAGGATGTCGCGAATCATGGTCTCGACGAAGTCGCGCTTCTCCTCGACGACGATCACCTCGTCGAGCCCGACGATGAAGCGGTCCAGGGTCTCTCGTTCCATCGGGTACACCATCCCGAGTTTGAGGATGCGGATCCCGAGCCGCCCGAGGTCGTCGTCGCCGATGCCGATGCGACGCAGTGATTCTCGGACATCGAGGTAAGTCTTGCCCGCGGCGACGATGCCGATCCGGTCGTCGCCGGTGGACTGCACGATCGGGTTCAGTCCGTTGAGTCGCGCGTACTCGGTGGCGCGGGGCAGTCGGGTGGTGAGCTGATTCTGTTCGAGCTCCATGAGGCTGGCGCCGAGGAGTCGGCCGGACGGGACGTGCGGGCTGGCTCCGAGGCCGCCGTACTCGACGGTGAACCGGTCGAGGTCGACGACGGCACTCGAGGCTCCGTCTGCGACGTGCGCGGAGATCTTCAATGACGTCCACAGCCCGGACACGCGGCTCATGAGTGCTGCGTGGACTCCGAAGTCGAGGATGTCGGCGCTGTCGGCAGGGTAGAGGATCGGCATGTACAGGTCTGCCAGGGCCATCTCGGACGCGCAGGGGACGGTGGAACTCTTGGCACCCGGATCGTCGCCGACGAGTGCGACTGCTCCGCCTCTCGGGTGGGTGCCGATCAGGTTCGCGTGCCGCAGTGCGTCGGTCGCGCGGTCGAGGCCGGGGGCCTTGCCGTACCAGTAGCCGACGATGCCGTCGCGGACTGCGCCCGACGCATCGGCCGACAGGGTGCCGACCTTGGCGGCGAGTTGCGATCCCATGACCGACGTCGCGCCGATCTCCTCGTTGAGTCCTGGTCGATGCGTGATGTCCCACGGGGCGAGAATTCTCGCGCGTCGAGCGATCTCGAGGTCGTAGCCCGCGAGCGGTGATCCTTCATAGCCGGAGATGAACGATCCGGTCCGCAATCGGTTGCGGCGGTCGACGGCGGCGCGGTCGCGGACCATGCGGACCAACGCCTGGATGCCGGTCAGATAGATGCTTCCCGACTCGCAAACGTAGCGGTCGTCGAGGCCCGAGGGGGTGGGAGAGCTTCCCGAATCGGAGTGCGTGCGCGCACTCTCGTCTGCGACGGTCATGGGTTCACCTGGCCTTGCGGTGTCGGCTGCGGTCGGTTCCCGGGGTGGTGGGACGTCACGGAGCGGGCGTTTACTGGCAGGCCGCGGGGGGTGTGCGACCTGCTTCTCACAGTATCGGAATCTGTGATGGACGTCACTGACGATTCGATGATCGAATGGGGGTCTGGCGGATGTGGCGTTCATCGCGTATCTTCAAGTTCAGTTAATTGTGAGTAACCGAAAGGGATGGCATGGCCTCGACTCCGCTCGACCCGCGTGGGGACTCGCTCGATCACCGGGGGCACGTCGCGCGACTTCGTGAGCGGCTGTCCGTGGCGGCTCGCGGTGGTGGGGACAAGGCTCGTGACCGGCATGTCGGTCGCGGCAAACTGTTGGTCCGCGACCGGGTCGACGCCCTCATCGATCCGGGGACCGCTTTCCTGGAGATCGCCCCGCTCGCGGCGTTCGGGATGTACGACGACAAGGCGCCGAGTGCGGGCGTCGTTGCAGGCATCGGTCGGATTCACGGGCGCGAATGCATGGTCGTCGCCAATGACGCGACTGTCTCCGGCGGAACGTACTATCCGATGACCGTCAAGAAGCATCTGCGCGCGCAGGAAATCGCCGCCGACAATCGGCTTCCGTGCATCTACCTCGTCGACTCGGGCGGCGCGATGCTCCTCAACCAGGACGAGGTGTTCCCCGACCGCGAGCACTTCGGTCGCATCTTCTACAACCAGGCGACGATGAGCGCGGCAGGCATTCCGCAGATCTCGGCGGTGCTCGGGTCGTCGACCGCGGGCGGCGCGTACGTTCCCGCGATGAGCGACGAGAACGTGATCGTTCGCAACCAGGGCACTATCTTCCTCGCAGGTCCGCCGCTGGTGAAGGCGGCGACTGGTGAGGATGTGAGCGCCGAAGACCTGGGCGGTGGGGCCATGCACAGTTCGGTCTCCGGCGTCACCGACCACCTCGTCGACAACGACGAACAAGCGCTCGCCAAGGTCCGCGACATCGTGAAGACACTCGGACCGCGTGTCCCCGCGCAATGGGAGACGTCGCCGACCGTCGCACCCCGACGCGAGCAGACCGACTTGTACGACGTCGTCCCCACCGACTCGAAGACGCCGTACGACGTGCGCGAAGTCATCGAGATCCTCGCCGACGGCGGAGAGTACTCGGAGTTCAAAGCCGACTACGGGACAACGCTCGTGACGGCGTTCGCGACGCTGCACGGGCACCCGGTCGGGTTCGTCGCCAACAACGGCGTGCTGTTCAGCGAGTCGGCACTCAAAGGCGCCCACTTCATCGAACTGTGCGACCAGCGACGAATCCCGCTGATCTTTTTGCAGAACATCACGGGCTTCATGGTCGGTCGGGAATACGAGCAAGGCGGCATCGCCAAGAGCGGCGCCAAAATGGTCAACGCCGTCGCCTCCGCGTCGGTCCCGAAGCTGACCGTGATGATCGGCGGCTCATTCGGCGCGGGCAACTACTCCATGTGCGGCCGCGCGTACTCGCCCCGTTTCCTGTGGTCGTGGCCCAATGCGCGCATCTCGGTGATGGGCGGGCCGCAGGCCGCCGACACCCTCGCCACGGTCCGGCGCGCAGGCATCGAACGATCGGGCGGCGAGTGGTCGGCCGACGACGAAGAGCTCTTCAAGGAGCCGATTCGCGCTCAGTTCGAGCGGCAGTCCGACGCCTACTATTCGACGGCCCGCCTCTGGGACGACGGCGTCATCGACCCCGCGGACACGCGCACCGTGCTCGGCCTCGCGCTCGAAGCGTGCCGACACTCGCCATTGCCTCAGCCCGGCTACGGCGTCTTCCGGATGTGATGGCCGTGCACTCGGCCACCATCGCTGTAGATTTCAGGAGGAGACTTCCATGAAGACCATCCGCAAAGTGCTCGTGGCGAACCGCGGCGAGATCGCGGTCCGCGTCATCGACACCCTGGACGCGATGGGCATCGAGTCAGTGGCCGTCTACTCCGATGCCGACGTGAACGCGCCGCACGTGCTCGCCGCGGGTGAAGCCGTCCGACTCGGGCCTGCGCAGGCGTCGCAGAGCTACCTCGACATCGAGAAGGTCGTCGCGGCGGCGAAAGCGACCGGCGCGGACGCCGTTCACCCCGGCTACGGCTTCCTCTCCGAGAACCAGGCGTTCGCCGCGGCACTGGCCGCCGAGGACATCGTGTTCATCGGTCCGCCGCCGGAGTCGATCGCGACCATGGGCGACAAGATCACCGCCCGCGCAGCCGTCACCGCCCGCGACGTGCCCGTCGTTCCGGGGCTGTCGCGACCAGGACTGACCGACGACGAACTCGTGGCGGCCGCTCCGGACATCGGCTTCCCCGTGCTGATCAAACCGAGCGCAGGCGGTGGCGGCAAGGGCATGCACCGGGTCGACGATCCGGCCGATCTGCCGGACGCGCTCGTCGCCGCGCGACGTGAGGCCGGAGCCGCATTCGGCGACGACTCACTGTTCCTCGAACACTTCGTCCTCACCCCACGCCACATCGAGGTGCAGATCCTCGCCGACACCTGTGGCAACGTCGTCCATCTCGGCGAACGCGAGTGCTCGCTGCAGCGACGCCACCAGAAGGTCATCGAAGAGGCTCCATCGGCGTTGCTCGACGAAGCGACCCGCGCCCGTATCGGTCGCGCAGCCTGCGACGCGGCACGCAGCGTCGGCTACACCGGCGCGGGCACCGTCGAGTTCATCGTCTCCGCCGTCGCTCCCGAAGACTTCTTCTTCATGGAGATGAACACGCGTCTGCAGGTGGAGCATCCGGTGACCGAACTCGTCACCGGCCTCGACTTGGTTGAGCAGCAGGTGCGGATCGCCCGTGGCGAACAGCTCTCGTTCACCCAGGACGACGTGACGCTTACCGGCCACGCGATCGAGGCCCGCGTCTACGCCGAGGACCCGGCAGCGGGGTTCCTGCCGACCGGTGGTGAGATCACCGACCTCGTCTGGCCGACGCACGGCACGCGCGTCGACTCCGGTGTGCGGGTCGGCAGCGTCGTCGGCAGCGACTACGACCCGATGCTCGCGAAAGTCATCGTGTACGGATCGGACCGCGCCGAAGCCGTCGACCGACTCGACGAAGCGCTCGCCCAGACCCGCCTGACTGGCGTCGTCACCAACATCGACTTCTGTCGATTCGTGCTCGCGCAGCCCGCGGTGCGGTCGGCCGAACTCGACACCGAACTGCTCGACCGACTGGTCGTCGACTACGCCGCGCCTGTCCCGCCGCCCGAAGCGCTGACTGCAGCGGTTCTCGGTGCGCTTGACCTCGGCAGCCCCGACGACCTGTGGTCCAGCGCGCTCGGCTTCCGCATCGGTGCGCCGTCGCCGTACGTGTCGCGGCTCGCGGTCGACGGGGCCGCCTACACGGTGAGTGCCGCGCTGCAGTCCTCGCCGGACGCGTCCTGGCTCGCCGCGGACGTCGCCGTGGAGTCCGACGGCGAGCCGTGGAACGCCCACGTCGTCGTCGCCCCGCGGCAGGACGGATCGATCGCGGTGGCCTGCGACGGAGTCCAGCAGCGGTGGACCGTTCGTGCCGCCGGCGGACGACGCTGGGTCGCGGGAAACGCGGGAACGTGGCAGGTGACGCCACTGAAGACCCTCGCCGACACCGATGCCGACGATGCGGTCGGCGACGTCGTCAGCCCGATGCCGGGCACTGTCGTCGCGGTTCCCGGCGTCGACGGCTCCACCGTCGAGGCGGGCGCGCCGCTGGTCGTCGTCGAAGCCATGAAGATGGAGCACACGCTGCGCGCGCCCGTCGACGGCGTGGCTTCGATCTCGGTCGGCGTCGGCGACAAGGTCGCGTCGGCGCAGGTGCTCGCTCACGTGGCTGTCACCGAAGCGACTGGGACCGAAGCGATTGGGACCGACGCCGCGATTGCGCTCGAAGAGCAGAAATGACGTACCCGGTTCGACGGGCGGGCATAGGCTTCCGCACGACGAGCGCTCACAAGAAGGAACAGACATGGAATTGACTCAGGACTACCTGGACCTCGTCGACAGCGTCCGCGACTTCGCGCAGTCGGCCGTCGCACCGGTCTCGGCGCAGCACGACCGCGACAAGACCTTCCCGTACGAGGTGGTCGCACAGATGGGCGAGATGGGCCTGTTCGGTCTGCCGTTCCCCGAAGAACTCGGCGGGATGGGTGGCGACTACTTCGCGTTGGCCCTCGCGTTGGAGGAACTCGGTAAGGTCGACCAGTCGGTCGCCATCACCCTGGAAGCCGGCGTCGGCCTCGGCGCGATGCCGATCTACCGGTTCGGCACCCGCGAACAGCAGGAGCGGTGGCTCCCCGATCTGCTGTCGGGTAAGCGGCTGGCCGGTTTCGGCCTCACCGAGCCGGGTGCGGGCTCGGATGCGGGTGCGACGGCGACTACCGCGCGCGCTGACGGTGACGAGTTTGTCATCAACGGTGCCAAGCAGTTCATCACCAATTCGGGCACCGACATCACCTCGCTCGTCACGGTCACCGCGGTGACCGGGCAGAAGGCAGGCGGGGGCAAGGAGATCTCGACGATCGTCGTCCCGTCGGACACACCGGGCTTCGTCGCCGAACCCGCATACGACAAGGTCGGCTGGCATGCGTCGGACACTCATCCGCTGAGCTTCACCGACGCCCGGGTCCCCCAGGAGAACCTCCTCGGTGACCGCGGACGCGGCTACGCGAACTTCCTGTCGATCCTCGACGAAGGGCGCATCGCCATCGCCGGTCTGGCGACCGGTGTCGCGCAGGGCTGCGTCGACGAGTGCATCAAGTACGCGAGCGAGCGCAGATCGTTTGGCAAGGCGATCGCCGAGTATCAGTCGGTGTCGTTCGCCATCGCCCGGATGGAGTCGCGGGCGCACGTCTCCCGAATGGCCTACTACGACGCCGCAGCCAAGATGCTCGCAGGCAAGCCGTTTAAGAAGGAGGCGTCGATCGCCAAGATGGTCTCGAGTGAGGCGGCGATGGACAACGCTCGGATGGCGACCCAGATCCACGGCGGCTACGGCTTCATGAACGAATACCTCGTGTCCCGCCACTACCGGGACTCGAAGATCCTCGAAGTCGGCGAGGGGACAACCGAGGTGCAGTTGATGCTGATCGCCCGCTCGTTGGGACTGCCCGCATGAGCACCGGGGCGAGAGCGACCGGCGATACCGGGGGGAGCAGGCGCATCCCGCAGCGCGGTCTCTGGTTCGAGGAGTTCGAGGTCGGGGCCGTCTACGAGCACAGCCCGGGACGCACCGTGACCGAAGCGGACAATGTCCTGTTCACGACGCTGACTATGAACACGCAGGCGCTCCACCTGGACGCGGCGTGGGCGGCCACACAGCCGGGCTTCGACGGTCAGCGGCTCATCAACTCGATGTTCACGTTGTCGACCATCGTCGGCCTTTCGGTGGCGCAGCTGACACAGGGAACGCTCGTCGCAAACCTCGGGTTCAGCGACGTCGCGTTTCCGTCGCCGCTGTTCGCAGGCGACACCCTGTATGCGGAGACCGAGTGCACGGGTAAGCGGGTCTCGTCTTCGCGGCCGGGGGAGGGCATCGTGAACATCACGCACATCGGCCGAAACCAGGACGGTGTGATCGTTGCCAAAGCGTCGCGCGCGACGCTCGTCCGACTCGCTCCCGAGGAGGGTTAACGCCCATGACAGTCGAACGCCGATCCCCGCTCGAGCCCTGGATTCCCGCAGGCCCGGCCCTTCTGTTCTGCCCGGCCGACCGCCCCGAGCGGTACGCCAAAGCGCTCGACCGCGCCGACATGGTGATCCTCGACCTCGAAGACGCCGTCGCACCCGGCAACAAATCGTCGGCCCGCGACGCTCTCGTCGACAATCCGCAGGATCCGGACCGGGTGATCGTCCGGATCAACGCCGCGGGCACGGCCGAGCACGACCTCGACCTCGCGGCGCTGGAGAAGACCGCGTACCGGCTGGTGATGCAGGCGAAGACCGAGGATCCGGCACAGGTCACCGCGCACGGGCTCGCGACGATCGCACTCATCGAGACCCCGATGGGTGCGCTCCGCGCCGAAGACATCGTCGCCGCGTCGAACTGCGTCGGGCTGATGTGGGGAGCCGAGGACCTCGTGGCAGGACTCGGCGGATCGTCGAGCCGGTACGCCGACGACGAGTCCGAACCGGGCGAGTACCGCGACGTCCCGAAGTACGTCCGTGCACGTGTCCGCCTGGCTGCAGGTGCTTACGGGAAGGCAACGGTCGACGCGATCCACGCCGACATCGGCGACGTCGACGGACTCGTCGCCGAGGTACGTGACGCGGTCGCGCTCGGCTACACCGCTACCGCCTGCATCCACCCGTCGCAGGCCGCTCACATCCGTGACGGCTATGCGCCGTCACCGGAACGAGTCGACTGGGCTCACCGAGTGCTCGACGGCGCAGCCGAGCACGACGGCGGCGTGTTCGCCCTCGACGGCGACATGATCGACGGCCCCATCATCGCCCAGGCTCGCGCGACGCTCACTCGCGCCGGGCAACCACCAACCGATTGACGAGACCCTGCTGAGTCCCGGAGGAATGATGTCTGACACGTACACCGCAACCGACTCCTACAGCAAGGGCGACGCCGAGTCCGCGCTGCTCACCGACACGATCGGCGGAGTGCTCGCGCGTACCGCCGCGCGCGTTCCCGACTCGCTCGCCCTAGTGGACGCCGCCGTCGACCGTCAGTGGACGTACGCCGAGTTCCGTCGGGACGTCCGCGCACTGGCGGCCGGTTTGTTGCGACTGGACGTGAAGCCGGGCGACCGTGTCGCACTGTGGGCGCCGAATCGGTTCGAGTGGGTGCTCACCCAGTTCGCGGCTGCCGAGATCGGCGCGATCCTCGTGGTGATCAACCCGTCCTACCGTCGTCACGAGCTGGCGTACGTGCTGGCGCAATCGGGGACTTCGGTGGTGCTCGCGGCCGAGCGCTTCCGCGACGCCGACTACGCGCAGATACTCGCCGAGGTCCGTGCCGACGCGCCCGACCTGCGTACCGTCGTGCTGTTCGAGTCCGCCGAGTTCGCCGGGCTGCTCGCCGAGCCGACGGTCGCCGAGTCGGCGGCGATCGACGAGATCGCGTCCGGGCTGTCGGCCTCGGATCCGGTCAACATCCAGTACACGTCGGGAACCACCGGGTCACCGAAGGGCGTCACGCTCTCGCACCTCAACATCGGCAACAACGGATACTTCGTCGGCGAACTCGTCGACTACACCGAGGCCGACCGGATCTGCCTTCCGGTGCCGTTCTATCACTGCTTCGGCATGGTGATGGGCAACCTCGCGGCCACCTCGCACGGCGCCGCGATGGTGATCCCCGGGCAGGCGTTCGATCCACGCGCCACGTTGACCGCCGTCGAGAAGTACCGGTGCACCAGTCTGTATGGCGTGCCGACGATGTTCATCGCCGAACTCGCCCTCCTGGACACCGGAGCGCAATTCGATCTGTCGTCGCTGCGGACCGGGATCATGGCCGGGTCGCCGTGCCCGGAAACGGTGATGCGGCGGGTCATCGACGAGATGAACATGTCGCAGGTGTCGATCTGTTACGGCATGACCGAGACGAGTCCGGTGTCGACGCAGACGCGGACCGACGACCCGCTAGATCTGCGAGTCGGCACCGTCGGCCGGGTCGGGCCGCACCTGGAGATCAAGATCGTCGACCCGCTGACCGGTGCCGTCCTTCCTCGCGGGGAGACCGGCGAGTTCTGCACACGCGGCTACTCGGTGATGCAGGGCTATTGGAACGAACCGGAGAAGACGGCGGAAGCGCTTGACTCAGACGGGTGGATGCACACCGGCGACCTCGGCGTGATGGGCGACGGCTCCCATGATGACGACGGCTACGTCCGTATCACCGGTCGAATCAAGGACATGGTGATCCGTGGCGGCGAGAACATCTACCCGAGGGAGATCGAAGAGTTCCTCTACACCCATCCCGACATCGTCGACGCACAGGTGATCGGCGTCCCAGACGAGAAGTACGGGGAAGAGTTGATGGCGTGGATCCGGGTCCGCGAGGGTGCGGAGTCGTTGGACGTCGACGGGATCCGGGAGTTCGCCGCAGGACAGATCTCCCGGCACAAGATTCCGAAGTACGTCACCGTCGTCGACGAGTTCCCGATGACGGTGACCGGCAAGGTGCGCAAAGTCGAGATGCGCGCGAAATCGATCGAGATGTTGGGGCTGACATAGCAGCACGGCACCGGTTTCAGCACAGGAAAGGGAATTGATGAGCAGGTCCCGGATGGACGTCTTCGCGAGCGATCTGAGTGAGCGCGTCGGTCGCGACCTGACCGATTACGCCGATCTGTGGGAGTACTCGGTCACCGACCTCGACGGCTTCTGGCGCGCCGTGTGGCACTTTTTCGACCTCGACTCCGTGACGGGACAGTCGTTGACCGACGACGACGAAGTACTCGCCGATGCGCGCATGCCGGGTGCGCAGTGGTTCCCGGGAGCGCGACTGAACTACGTCGACGCGGTACTGGCGCACGCTGATAGGGAGTCCGTCGCGATCGTCGGCCTCACCGAGGACGGCGAGCGGACCGAGATCACGTGGAACGGCCTTCCGCGACTCGTCCGCGCGATCGCACGGACTCTCGCAGACGGCGGTGTGGGGGAGGGCGACGTCGTCGCCGCCTACCTGCCGGACATCCCCGAAGCGGTGATCGGGTTCCTAGCCACTGCGTCGCTCGGCGCGGTGTGGTCCGGTTGCGGCCAGGACTATGCGCCCGAAGGCGCGGCTGGTCGTCTCGCGCAGTTGAAGCCGAAGGTCCTGATCTCCGCGGCCGGTTACCGGTTCAACGGCAAGGACGTCGACAAGCGCGAAGACTCTGCGGAGCTCGCGCGCCTGCTCGGTGTCGGCACGCACGTCGTCGTCGGAGATCGGGCCGACACGCGCGACGGCACGACAGCTTGGGAGGACGCGCTCGCGGCCCCGGGAGATCGTCCCGACGATTCGGCGACGGTGCCAGTCCCGTTCGATCACCCGCTGTGGATCCTGTTCTCCTCCGGCACTACCGGAAAGCCCAAGGGGATCGTTCACGGACACGGCGGCGTCGTCCTCGAGCACCTCAAAGAGACGGGATTGCACGCCGACCTCGGCCGAGAGTCGGTCTTCTTCTGGCATACGGCGCTCAGTTGGATGATGTGGAACTACCAGATCGCCGGGCTGCTCGTGGGCGCGCGGATCGTCTGTTACAGCGGATCACCGCTGTATCCGGACGCGGACCGGCTTTGGCAGATCGTGGCCGACGAGAACGTGACCTATTTCGGTACGAGTCCCGGCCAGCTTCAGGCGTCCCGAAAGGCCGGGCTCGTGCCGTGCCGCGACCACGACTTGTCCGCGTTGACGACACTCGGTAGCACCGGATCCACGCTCGCCGCCGACTTGTTCACATGGGTCGACGACAACGTGCAGAAGGGTCTGCCGGTCTCGTCGATCAGTGGCGGCACCGACATCGTGTCGGCGTTCGCCGGCGGCTCGGTGGGGATCCCGGTCGTGGCGGGTGAACTCTCTGTGCGGCACCTCGGCGTCGCACTGGAGAGTTGGTCGCCGCAGGCGAGAGGGTTGATCGACGAGGTCGGCGAGATGGTGGTCACCGAGCCGATGCCGTCGATGCCGGTGAGCTTCTGGGACGACCCCGACGGTGAGCGCTACCGGAAGGCGTACTTCGCGTACGAGTGGGATCGCGACGACGCACAGGTCGTCTGGCGGCACGGCGACTGGGTGACTCTCACCGATCGCGGGTCGCTGGTGATCCACGGCCGTAGCGACGCGACACTGAACCGCAACGGCATCCGCATGGGGTCCGCCGACATCTACGAGGTCGTCGAAGCAGTCGACGAGGTCGCCGAGGGATTCGTCCTCGGCGTCGACGGCCCCGACGGCGAGTATTGGATGCCGTTGTTCGTGACGCTCGTTGAGGGAGCCGACCTCACCGACGAACTCACCGCACGAATCGCTGCCGAGGTGAAGACGCGGTTGTCGGCGCGTCACGTACCCGATGAGGTGATCCTCGCGCCGGGGATCCCGCACACGCGGACCGGCAAGAAGCTCGAGGTCCCGGTCACCGCGATTCTCGCAGGCCGCAGCGATGTCAACATCGATCCGAAGTCGGTCGACGATTACCGGCTCATCGACTGGTACGCGGACCAGGGGCGTGCCCACGACTGGTGAGTTCGTCGTCGGCCAGGTCGCTGTGTTCGGCTGTCGCTGTCAGACGGGCGCACGACCCTCTCAGCTTGTGTGTATTAGCGTGGACGACGTTCGTCGCAACGACGGACGAGGCGAGTTCCATGCGTGAGGAGTTAGACGATGAGCTATCCCCAGTCCGGCGGATACGGCTACGGCCAGAACCCCCCGGGGGCACAACAGTACGGTCAGCCCGCTGACTACGGGCAATATGGCGGCCAGCAGTACGGCGATCAGCAATATGGCGGCCAGCAGTACGGCGATCAGCAGTATGCCGGCCAGCAGTACGGGGGCCAGTACGGCCAGCAGCAGGGCTACGACGCCCAGGCTCAGGCGCAGTACGGCCAGCAGTACCAGCAGCAGGCTCAGTATGGATACGGCGTGCCGCAGCAGCCGTCCAACCCGGGCCTGCCGGCGAACACCCCGACGATCATCGCCGCAGTCATCGGCGCACTCGGCATCATCACCCTGTTCTGCGGGTTCCTGGACGCGGTCGGTGTGCCGGACGGATACAGCGGTAGCGCACCGAGGTTGTACGAGTCCTTCTACGTCGGGCCGTACATTCTTATCGCCGCCGCCGGTGTGGTCGCGTTGACGACGTTCATTCTCGGTGTCGAGAAGTGGGTCGTCGGCTCGGTCTTCGCATTGACGGTCGTCAGTGCGTTGGTCACGATCTTCCAGTTCTCCACGGCTGAGGGTGACAAGGGCGTCGGCGGGATCATCCTGCTGATCACCTCGATTCTGTCGGCGATCGCCGCTGTCGTGTGGCTGCTGGTCGAAGGCGGTCAGGTCAAGCTCGCATCTGCCGAGGCGACGCAGAGCGTCCCCGTCGACGCATCGCAGTACGCCGCACAGCAGCAGGCCGCTGCCGCGCCCGCCGTCGATTACGGCTACGGGCAGCAGTACCAGCAGCAGGCACAGGCCCAGCAGGCGCAGGCAGGTCAGGCCCAAGCAGGTCAAGCACAGCCGGGGCAGTACAACCCGACCCAGTTCGGTCAGTCGACTCATGCACAGCAGCCGGGCGATTCGAGCGCGACGACTGCCTTCGTGAAGCCTCCGACCGACCCGGGTGCCAACCCGCAGTCTGAGCAGCACTAGGTCTCGCTGCGGCGTGAGTGCAACGTCGAATTCTCTGGCCACCCGCCTTCGGCAGGTGCGCCTGGCTCGTCGTGCGGACACCGCGCCACGGAAGGCCGCCACCTGGGACCTCGTCAAGGTGGCGTTCCTCGTCCCGGGACTGTCGATCATCGCGATCGTCGTCGTCCTGGGCCTCGTCCGTCTCCTGGCAGGCGACGGGCTGTCTGGCATCATGTCGGCGACGGCAGCCGGCTGGCTGGCCGTCAACCAGGTTCCGGTCACGATCAGCGGGGTCACGCTCGGCGTCCTGCCGTTGCTCCCGACCCTGCTGGTGTGCGCCGGAACCGTCAAGGTGGTCGCCGAAGGCGCATCCACCGCACGTGAGCTGCCCGACCTCGTCGGCATTGTCGGCGCGGCGATCGGCGGTTCCGTGCTCGTGACGGCACTGTCCTTGGCAGTGGTGGCCGACGGGGCAGCGGTCAGCGCGGTCGGGCAACCCGACCCGCTGGCAGCGTTCGGGTACACGATTCTGATCCAGGGTGCAGCCGTCCTCGTCGGTATCGCGATCCCCAGCTTGCGGCCGATCCTCGAAGAGTTCGCGGTCCCCGCGACTGAGCGGGTCGGCGCCCGCGGCGGCGTCGTCGCGTTCGGCGTATTGATTGCGGGCGGCGCGCTCCTCGTCTTCGGCAGCATCGTCATGCACTGGGGTTCGGTGTCGACGATGATCTCCGACGGCAACTCCTTCGACGGCTACCTGGGACTGACCGGGCTGAGTATCCTCTACCTCCCGAACATGGTCGTGGGTGCCGCCGCCGTCACCACCGGAACCAACGCGCAACTCGGGGACACCGTCCTCGACGCATTCGACGTCTCGCGGGGAGCCGTCCCACCGCTGCCAATCGTGTCGGCGCTCCCCGAGACTGGTCTCGGGGGCCTCGGCGGCCTGCTGTTCGTCGTCCCGCTCGCCGCTGGGGTCCTGCTCGGTTGGTATTGCCGCAGTACCGACCCGGTCCGTCACTTGCGAGCCGTGGCCATTGGTGCGGCCGTCGCTGCGGCGCTAGTCGTCGTGGCGAGCTTGGCGTCCGGCGGTCGCCTCGGCGAACTCGGTCGCACAGGCGTCAACACCGCTACGGCCGGCGTCTTCACCTTCGCGTGGCTCATGCTGGCCGGTGCACTGGTGGTCGGCGCGATGTGGGTCGCAAGCGGGGGAATCACCCGCGCCCGACACGGCGACGACCTCGACTCCTGGCTCGACGACGTCGCGACTCCCGACGAGGAACACCCGGACCGTGGTCCGAGCGAGACCGAGACCGACGACGACACCGAGACCGGCGACGACACCGAGACCGGCGACGAACACTGGTCGACGCGAGTCGAGACCACCGACCCCGAAGTCGAGACCACAGGCACCGACGTCGAGACTGCAGGCACCGACGTCGAGACCACCGACTCCGAAGTCGAGACTGCCGACACCGATGAACTCGGACTCGGCCCCGAACTCGATTCGGGCGCAGCGTCCGAGCCCGAACCCGATCGACGTGACTGACCGGTTGTCCCCAGTGGTGCCTGCCACAGCGGTTCTGCCTCGGGTGATACCACTCCGAGCTTCCTGATCGCATTGCCCTAAACTGGTCGGCGTGACAGACGCCCCCCGCGACACAGCGGATCTCGACCGCTCGCCCGTCGTGGTACTCGCGTCGGGTACTGGGACGCTGCTCGCGGCGATCATCGACCGGGCGGCCTCCGTTGAGGCCTCGTTCACCGTGGTCGGCGTCGTCGTCGACCGGCCGTGTCCGGCTATGCAGATAGCAGCCGACGCAGACATTCCCGTGGTCGAGTGCATGCTGAAAGAGCATCCCGATCGCGCGACCTGGGACGGCGTGCTGACCGACGCTGTGGCGGCATTCGCCCCCCACTGGGTGGTGACCGCGGGTTTCATGAAGATCCTCGGTCCGTCGTTCCTGCAGCGATTCGGGGGGCGCGTCGTCAACTCGCATCCCGCGCTCCTCCCGTCGTTCGCCGGAGCGCACGGGGTCGCCGACGCACTCGAGTACGGCGTCAAAATCACCGGCACCACCGTCCACCTCGTCGACGACGGAGTGGACACCGGTCCGATCCTGGCCCAACGGACCGTCGAGGTGAGCTCCGACGACACCGAAGCCAGCCTGCACGAACGCATCAAGACCGTCGAGCGCGCACTGTTACCAGAAGTGGTGGACGCGCTCGCCGCCCGCGGCGTTGTCACCGATGGACGAAAGGCACATCTCAAGTGAATGCAACTGCAGATCGTCGCGCCGTACGGCGCGCCCTGGTCAGCGTCTATGACAAGACCGGACTGAGCGAGCTCGCGACCGCGCTGCACGCCGCGGGCGTCGAGATCGTCTCCACCGGGTCCACCGCCAAGACGATCGCAGGCGCCGGTGTCCCGGTGACCGAGGTCAGTGAGCTGACCGGCTTCCCCGAATGCCTCGAGGGCCGCGTCAAGACGCTGCACCCGCGCGTGCACGCGGGCGTCCTCGCCGACACGCGCAAGGACGACCATCTGGCGCAGCTCGAGGACCTGGGCATCGCCCCGTTCGAGCTCGTGGTGGTGAACCTGTATCCGTTCACCGAGACCGTCGCCTCGGGAGCGACGCCGGACGAGTGCGTCGAGCAGATCGACATCGGCGGTCCGTCGATGGTCCGCGCGGCAGCCAAGAACCATCCGTCGGTCGGTGTCGTCGTCGACCCGTCCGACTACCCGCGGGTCACCGAGGCGGTCGCTGCTGGCGGGTTCTCGTTGGTCGAGCGTAAGTCGCTGGCCGCCAAGGCATTCCGCCACACGGCCGACTACGACGTCGCAGTCGCCTCGTGGATGACCAATGTCGTCTCGCCCGACGACTCCACCGACTTCCCGGTGTGGACGGGCGCAACCTGGCAACGCGCCGACGTCCTGCGCTACGGCGAGAACCCGCATCAGGCCGCTGCCCTGTACACGTCGACGTCGGGTCCGGTCGGCCTCGCACAGGCCGAGCAGCTCCACGGCAAGGCCATGTCGTTCAACAACTTCACCGACGGCGACGCCGCGTGGCGGGCCGCCCACGACCACGCCGATCCCACTGTCGCGATCGTCAAGCACGCCAACCCGTGCGGTATCGCTGTGGGCTCGGACATCGCGCAAGCGCACCGGCGGGCCCACGCGTGCGACCCGGTCAGTGCGTACGGCGGCGTGATCGCCGCCAACCGTGAGGTCAGCGTCGAGATGGCCGAACAGGTCGCCGAGATCTTCACCGAGGTCATCATCGCCCCGTCGTACGCTGCCGGAGCCGTCGAGGTGCTGCAGCGCAAGAAGAACGTCCGGATCCTCGTCGCCGAGGCGCCGAGCGCCGATGTCGCCGAGATGCGTCCGGTATCGGGTGGGGTCCTGCTGCAGCAGCGGGACCTGGTCGACGCCGAGGGTGATGATCCGGCCAATTGGACGCTCGCGACCGGCGAAGCCGCCGACGAGAAGACCCTCGCTGACCTCGTCTTCGCGTGGCGTGCCTGCCGCGCGGTCAAGTCGAACGCGATCCTCCTCGCCGCTGACGGCGCGTCGGTCGGTGTCGGCATGGGGCAGGTCAACCGTGTCGACTCCGCACACCTCGCGGTGAACCGTGCAGGCGAGCGCGCCGAGGGATCGGTTGGCGCGTCGGACGCGTTCTTCCCCTTCCCCGACGGCCTGCAGGTGCTGATCGACGGCGGCGTCCGCGCCGTGGTCCAGCCGGGTGGGTCCATCCGCGACAACGAGGTGATCGAGGCGGCCAAGGCTGCGGGCATCACCATGTACCTGACGGGGTCACGCCACTTCGCTCACTGACCGTCGACTTACTTCCGCTCCGCTTACCTCAACGACGTTCGCTCCCCTCGGGAGGGGAGCGAACGCAGCCGAGATGGGCGGGAGTCGGCGAAGTGAGCGATTACGGGATCGCTCGTCGCAGAGTCAGATACGACGTTCCGGCGAACAGAAGATCGAGCGCGAACACGATGCCGACCAGGCTCAGTGGACGAAGGTCGACGATCCACCGGCCGATGGCCGGCCAGCCGCCCGCCATGCTGATGGACAGGCAGGCCAGGACGATCACCACAACGATCACCAGTCCCGCGACGATCACCCACAGGGTCCCGAACCGCTTGTAGAGTGTGGCGCCCCAGAACCCGACGGCGAACGCAAGCATCGCGATCGTGAAGTACAGCAGCAGTGCGACGAACGGACCCTGGTCCCAGATCCACGGCAGGTAGAAGAAGTAGCCGTCGATGCCCCAGCCGTCGGTGGCACGCTCGATGAGGCCGCCGATCAGGAACGTCACGGCGAGCGTCGCCGAGGTGAGGGCAGCAGTCGCATACGTTCCCAAGAAGTACTCGCGACGCGTGATGCTCAACGCCTGTGAGAACGGAAACGTGAACGAGAGCGCCTGGACGCCGACCACGAGGAAGTACCAGAGCGGTGCCTGCGAGCCGCCGCCGTAGATGGGCTCGTCCATGTCGTCGACCGAGAAGACGATGACCGCGTAGATCATCATGCTGATCGCGAACGAGCTGCCCAAGATCAGCATCGGCAGCCAGACGAACGTCTGCTTGTTGAGCAGTTGCATGCGGATCACGTTGCGTGTGCGGTCCGCGGGTTCGGTGGTTGTCATCGGACGACTCCCGTCTGGTCGGCGTGTTGGGTGAAGCGGACGATCAGTTCCTGTAGCGAGACCGACGACGTCGTCAGGTGCAGCCGCTCCAGCGTGCGAGTGTCGTCCTCGCTGAGGACGCCGAGCACGGTTGACGACGCGACCGGCCCGAGGCTCTCGCGATGCAGTTCCTCGCGGCCCGCCACGAACTCGTCGACGGCTCTCGCATTGCCCACGACGGTCACGGCGCGACCTCGGAGGTCGTCCGCGTCCTCGTTGAGGACCAGGGCGCCGTCGTCGACGACGAGTACCCGTTCGATGAGGTCGGCGATCTCGTCGATGAGGTGACTCGAGAGCACGATGGTGCGGGGGTGCTCGGCATAGTCGGAGAGCAGTCGATCGTAGAAGATCTGCCGCGCAACGGCGTCCAGGCCGAGATAGGGCTCGTCGAAGAACGTGATCTCGGCACGTGAGGCGAGTCCGATGATGACGCCGACCGCCGATAGCTGTCCGCGGGAGAGCTTCTTGATGCGAGTCTTGGTCGGGAGTCGGAACTCGGCGATCAGCCGTTGCGCGAACTGTTCGTCCCAATGAGGAAAGAACAGGCGTGCGGCCGCGAATGCGTGGACCGGACGAGCATCGTCCGGGTACCGCTGCCCTTCACGGACGAAGCATATGCGCGACAGTGCGCGCTGGTTCTCGTACGGCTCCTCGCCGAAGATCCGAGCTTGGCCTGCGGTGGCGAAGTTCTGCGCGGTCAGAATCGACATGAGCGTGGTCTTTCCCGCACCGTTGCGCCCGAACAGGCCGCAGATGGTGTTCGCCGGGATGTCGAAGTCGACGGAGTCCAGGGCGACGGTGTCACCGTAGTGTTTGCTGAGGCCGCGGGCGCTGACTGCTGCGACGTCGTTGGACGTGTCGGTCATCGCGGGTCTCCTTCCTCGGAGTGCTGGTGGGATCGGTCACGGATCAAAGCGATGAGGTCCTCGGGTGCCAGGCCGAGTCGATCGGCCTCGCCGAGGAGTGGCTCGATGAACCGGTCGGCGAATGACTCCTGGCGCTCGCGACGGAGCAGGTCCTGCGCGCCAGTCGACACGAACATGCCGACGCCGCGACGTTTGTAGAGGACTCCCTTGTCGACCAGCATGTTGACTCCTTTCGCTGCGGTGGCCGGATTGATTCGGTAGAAGGCGGCCAGCTCGTTGGTAGACGGTGCGCGGGTCTCTTCGCCGAGGCTCCCGTCGATGATCGAGTCCGACACGTTGTCCGCGATCTGTTGGAAGAGGGCTCTGCTGTCGTCGATCACGAGCGCCTCCTGTTCTTTGGTTAGTTAGTTGACTAACTAACCATTACACCCGGTGGGATCCGTGTCAAGGGCTGTGGCAGGCTGGCGATCGTGGATGGACAGTCGTGCCCGTGTGGACGTGGTGAAGTGATCGAGTCGTGCTGCGGCAGATACCTGTCGGGCTCGTCGACTCCGCCGACTGCGGAAGCCTTGATGCGCAGCAGATTCGCGGCGTTCGCCGTGGGTGACGAGGAGTACCTGCTCGCTACCTGGCACCCGGATACGCGGCCGACGTCATTGACCGTCGACCCGCAGACGCGGTGGTTGCATCTCTCGATCGTCGATGTCGTCGACGGATCGCCCTTCCATTCGAGCGGAGTCGTCGAGTTCGTCGCCGTATATCGGGATGCGGACGGGCGGGGTGAGCTACATGAGCGCAGCGTGTTCGAGCGGGTCGACGGGCGCTGGTTCTACGCGTCCGGTGTCCACCGCTGACTCGTATTCAACCGAATCGTTGACAAAGCCGGAGCTTGGGTGTCTACTTGTATTCAACCGGAGTGTTGATTAAGGAGTTCAAGCGATGTCCGACGATCAGTTGTCACGGGTGTTCTCGGCGCTGGCCGACCCCACTCGGCGTGACATCGTCGCCCGGTTGACCACGGCCGACGCCACAGTGAACGAACTGGCCCAGCCGTACGACGTGAGTCTGCAAGCCGTGTCCAAGCATCTGCGTGTGCTCGAGGGTGCTGGTCTGGTGACTCGCACACGCGATGCTCAGCGCCGTCCGGTCCACCTGGAGGCGCAGGTCTTCGACCTGATGACCAAGTGGATCGAGCGCTATCAGCGCCGAGCCGAGGAACGGTATCAGCGGCTCGACGCGGTACTCGCGGAGATGAACGAGACAACCGAGGTTTCACGTCCAGAGGAGGACGCATCATGACAATCCAATCGCACCCGACAGCATCGATCGAAGCGGATCCGGCGCTGCCGATCATCCGCATCACCCGCGACTTCGCGGCCACGCCCGCTCAATTGCGCGCAGCGCACGTCGACCCGGAATTGTTCGCGCGGTGGGTGGGACCGGACGGCATGAGCAACCGGATCCTCACCTGGGACGCCCGCGACGGCGGTGAGTGGCGGTACGTCGCCGGACGCGACGGCGAGGAGTACGGGTTCCGCGGATGCTTCCACACGGTCGGCGACGACGTCATCGTCCAGACGTTCACCTTCGAGGGAGTGCCCGACGCCGTGGCGTTGGAGACGATGCGGTTCGAGGAACTCGGCGACGGACGTACGCGCCTGCACGCACAGTCGTTGTGCGACAGCATGGAAGGTCGCGACGCCTGGCTGGTGTCCGGCATGGAAGTGGGTGTCGACCAGGGCTATGCGAAGCTCGACGGTCTCCTCGCCGACGGAACAGTCTCGGCGTGAGCGCGCTCGGCGAGGCGTCGCCCGCCGAGCGGCACCGCATCGTGGCCGCGGGATTCGCTCGGGAAGCGGCCGCCACCGCCGACTGGACGGCGCAGACGCCGGTACCCGAATGGAACGCGCGCGACGTCGTCGCTCACCTCGTGGAGTGGTTCCCGTCGTTTATGGCGGCGGGCCATGTGGTGCTGCCCGCCGTGACCGCCGACGATCCGGTGGACGCGTGGGCACAGCAGACGGCGTCTGTTCAGGCGCTGCTCGACGGCGACGAAGCGGGCCGCGACTTTACGCATCCTTACGTCGGCACGTCGTTGCTGCGGGACGCGGTGGACCGGTTCTACACCGCCGACGTGTTCATGCACACCTGGGATCTCGCGCAGGCGAATGGGCGACGACCCGACCTCGACCGCGGGTTCGCGGCCGAACTGTTGGCCGGATTGAGTTCGATGGAGGAGGTGCTGCGATCCTCGGGCCAGTACGGGCCCGCCCGACAGGCGCCCACCGACGCCGATCCGGTCGTCGCGCTCGCCGCGTTCATCGGCCGGAATCCGGAGTTCGCGCGCTGACCCGCGCAGCGTCGAGCGGCCACGGACTCCGAACGTTAAACCCGCGGAGGTCGTAACCCTTCTCGCTGTACACACCGCGCGGCATGCTCGACGTGTGAGTACAGACAGTCAGACCATCGATCGCACAGCAGGCATCACCTCCGGCGTCGAACTCGACGTCGCTCGGCTCGGACCAACGCATGGCGCCGAGATCTCGGGAGTCGACATCGCGTCGGCGACCGGTTCTCAGATCGCCGCGATACGGGTCGCACTCGCGGAGTACAAGGTGCTCGTCATACGCGGGCAGGACCTCACGGACGCCGAGCACGTCGAGTTCGCGACCCGGCTCGGTGACGTGACGGCAGGCCATCCCGTATGGGACAGCGGCTCGGAGGTCCCGGATGAGATGTACTCGCTCGACAGCACCGACAACGGGTTCGCCGATGTCTGGCACACCGATGTCACATTCATGCCTCGCCCGCCTGCAGCGTCGATCCTGCGGCCGGTGATCCTGCCCGACCTGGGCGGCGACACCAACTGGGCCGACAGCGAGGCCGCGTACGCCTCGCTTTCCTCGCCGCTGCAGCGGCTTGCCGACCAACTCGTCGCGGTGCACGACGGCAATCGCGAGTTCGGGTACTACCTGCGCCAGCGTCGCGCCGGGCGTGGGAACGTGTGGGACGGGGAACAGGTCACCAGCCTGCCGCCCGTCCGGCAACCGGTGGTCCGCATCCACCCGGAGACCGGCCGCAAGGCGTTGTTCGTCAATCCTGGATTCACCTCTCACATCGAGGGCGTGTCCGATGCGGAGAGCCGCGGACTACTCGACGCGTTCTACGCGCATCTGACCAAGCCGGAGCACGTCGTACGACACCGTTGGAGTCTCGGCGACGTCGTCCTGTGGGACAACCGGAGCACGGCCCACTACGCGAACCGTGACTACACGGAGCGCCGCGTGATGCATCGGGTCACGTTGCGAGGTGATCGTCCCGTCGGGCCGCAAGGCCTCGTCGGCCCGGACCACCCGGCGGAATCAGTCGGCGTCGAGCGCTGACACTGTGCAATCGGTCTTGCCCCGTAGCGGATCTGGAATCTGCGGGTAGCGTGGATCACGTGCCTGACGAATCCACTCGACCTTCTCAGATCAGTACTCTCGGCGAGCTTCGCGCCACCGATCACGTGCAGCGCAGCGTGCGCGACGAGATCCGGCACAACCTGCTGAGTGCTCTCCGTTCCGGCGGCGATCCGTGGCCCGGTGTCGTCGGATTCGACGACACCGTCATCCCACAGCTTGAGCGCGCCCTCATCGCCGGACACGACGTCGTCATGCTCGGTGAGCGCGGTCAGGGCAAGACGCGCCTGTTGCGCACGCTCGTCGGACTGCTCGACGAGTGGACGCCGGTGATCGCCGGCTCCGACCTCGATGAGCATCCGTACGAGCCGATCCTGCCCGAGTCGATCCGCCGCGCGGACCAACTCGGCGACGACCTGCCGATCGACTGGCGGCACCGCAGCGAACGGTACAGCGAGAAGCTCGCGACACCGGACACCTCGGTCGCCGACCTCGTCGGCGACATCGATCCGATGAAGGTCGCCGAAGGTCGCAGTCTGGGCGACCCGGAAACCATTCACTTCGGGCTGATTCCGCGGGCGCACCGCGGCATCGTCGCCATCAATGAGCTTCCGGACCTCGCCGAGCGCATCCAGGTGTCGATGCTCAACGTGATGGAGGAGCGCGACGTCCAGGTCCGCGGCTACAGTCTGCGGCTGCCGCTCGACGTGCTCGTCACAGCGAGTGCCAACCCAGAGGACTACACCAACCGCGGCCGCATCATCACCCCGCTCAAAGACCGCTTCGGGGCCGAGATCCGTACTCACTACCCCCTCGAACTGGACGATGAGATCGACGTCGTCGAACAGGAGGCCGACCTCGTCGCGAGCGTCCCGACGTATCTCATCGAAGCTCTCGCGCGCTTCACCAGGTATGCGCGTGAACATCCGTCGATCGATCAACGGTCCGGTGTGTCTGCGCGATTCTCGATCGCTGCGGCCGAGACGGTCGCGGCGGCAGCACTGCACCGGGCCGCGGTCACCGGCGAAGAATTGCCGGTCGCTCGCCCCGTCGACCTCCAGTCGGTGATCGACGTGCTCCGCGGCAAGGTGGAGTTCGAGTCGGGCGAAGAGGGGCGCGAACTCGAGATCCTCGACTATCTGCTCCGGAAATCCGTCGCCGACGTCGTACGTGCGCACCTCGGCGGCGTCGACATGCGTCCACTCGTCGAGGCTCTCGACGCCGGGCACCCCGTGTTGACCGGCGACCGCGTGCCCGCCACTGAGGTCGTCGAGGCCATCGGCGACGGAGCGCAGGTACTCAAGGTGCTCGACGAGATCGCGAGCCGACTCGACGCACTCGAACCCGCTGAGCGCGCCAGCGCCCTCGAACTGGCATTGGAGGGGCTGTACCTGGCGCGTCGTATCGGAAAGGACGAGGACGACTACGGGCGGACGACGTACTCGGTGTCCTCGCCCGACGACGAACTCGAACATGATGGCGCGTAACCGTTTCCATCGGTCCCGGTACAGCCGTTACACGGGTGGACCGGATCCCCTCGCGCCGCCCGTCGACCTGAGGGAAGCGCTCCGTGCGATCGGCGACGACGTCATGGAGGGTGTCTCGCCCGAGCGTGCGATGCGGGAGTTCCTACGCCGCGGCGGATCGTCGGCGCGCGGTCTCGATCGGCTCGCCGAGGAGGCGAACCGGCGACGCCGCGAACTCTTGCGCGATCGGAACCTCGACGGCACGTTCGACGAGATCCGCGATCTCCTCGATTCGGCCGTCCTCAACGAACGCAAGCAACTGGCCCGCGACCTCGACGACGACGCACGCTTCGCGGAGATGCAGATCGGCAGTCTGCCCGCGTCGACGGCGCAGGCCGTCCGCGAGCTCGCCGACTACGACTGGCGCAGCGCACAGGCGCGGGCCGACTACGAGAAGATCTCCGACCTCCTCGGCCGAGAAGCCCTGGACCAGCGGTTCAGTGGCATGAAAGAAGCGCTCGAAGGCGCGACTGAGGAAGATCGGCAGCGGATCTCCGACATGCTCGGCGACCTCAACGAGTTGCTGGCCAAGCACAACGCCGGGCAGGACTCGCAGGCGGATTTCGACGAGTTCATGGACAAGCACGGCGAGTTCTTCCCCGAAGGCCCGGAGAACATAGACGAGCTCATCGACGCCTTGGCCCGCCGGTCAGCCGCAGCCCAACAGTTCTTCAACTCGCTCACTCCGGAGCAGCAGGCCGAGTTGGCCGAGTTGTCGCAGCAGGCATTCGGGTCACCGGAACTCATGAGCGCGCTCGGACAGATGGACGACGCGTTGCGGCAGGCGCGCCCCGATCTGAACTGGGACGGATCACAGGAATTCTCCGGCGATTCGCCGATGGGGATGGGAGAGGGCGCCGCTGCGCTTCGTGACATCGCAGAACTGGAAGAACTCGGTGAACAGCTGTCGCAGGGCTATGCGGGTGCTCAGATGGAGGACATCGACCTCGACGCGCTGGCTCGTCAGCTCGGCGACGAGGCCGCCGCTGACGCGCGGACCCTGAGTGAACTCGAGAAGGCCTTGCGGGATCAGGGCTTCTTTCGACGAGACTCCGATGGCAGTCTCAAGCTCAGTCCGAAGGCGATGCGTCGACTCGGGCAGTCGATTCTGCGGGATGTCGCCGCACAGTTGTCATCGCGGGGAGGGGACCGTCGCACCGATCTCGCAGGTCGCCTCGGTGAGCCGACCGGTGCGACCCGTGAGTGGGCGTTCGGCGACACCGAACCGTGGGATGTCACACGCACTGTGACGAATGCGGTGCTGCGCACGGCGACTGATCGGCAGGACGCGTCTCACGGGGTGCGGATCGATGTGCGCGACGTCGAGGTCACTGAGACGGAGGCGCGCACGCAGGCCGCGGTGGTCCTCCTGGTCGACACCTCGTTCTCCATGGTGATGGAGGGGCGTTGGACGCCGATGAAGCGGACTGCGCTTGCGTTGAACCAGTTGATCTCGACTCGGTTCCGGTCGGACGAACTGCACCTGATCGAGTTCGGCAGACACGCCCGGTCGACGAACGTCGACGAGTTGACCGGCCTGGAACCGCGGATGGAGCAGGGCACCAATCTGCACCACGCCCTCATGTTGGCGCACCGGCATCTGCGCCGGTTCCCGAACGCCCAGCCGGTGCTGCTGATCGTGACAGACGGCGAGCCGACGGCCCACCTGGAACCGGACGGCGAGGCGTTCTTCTGGTACCCGCCGCACCCGCAGACCATCGGCCTCACCGTGCGCGAACTCGACCACCTGTCGCGGATGGGCACCCAGATCACGTTCTTCCGGCTCGGCGACGACCCGGGTCTTGCGAATTTCGTCGACCGCATCGCGCGACGCATCGGTGGACGCGTCGTCGCGCCGGACATCGACGGACTCGGCGCCGCAGTCGTCGGCGACTACCTGCGGGCGCGACGCGCGCGGTGAGCTTCACGCGGGCCCAGCTCCTGACGTTCGCCGAACGGTCGGTCCCCGATCTGATCGGCCCCGACTGTCGGCTGTTGCTCTGCGGGATCAACCCCGGGCTGTGGACGGCCGCGACCGGGGCGCACTTCGCGCGGCCGGGCAACCGGTTCTATCCGGCGCTGTACGCGGCGGGTATCACCGACCGGCTGATCGACGCGTCCGACGGCATGTCAGAAGCTGACGAGGCGGCACTCGTCGGAGCCGGGGTGGGGATCACCAACGTGGTGGCTCGTGCGACGGCGAAGGCGTCCGACCTCGCGCGAGACGAATTCGTCGAGGGCGGGAAGAAGTTGGTCCAGACGGTCGAACGAGTGCGCCCGCGCGTCCTCGCGATCCTCGGCGTCACGGCCTATCGCACGGCGTTCGGAGTGCCGAAAGCCACCGTCGGCGAGCAGCCGGACGGGCTGGGCGGCGCCCGGCTCTGGGTCCTGCCGAACCCGAGTGGCCTCAACTCCCACGAGAGTGTCGCGTCGTTGGCTGCTGCGTACCGAGCGGCCGCGGTGGCGGCCGGTGTGCGCCGAGCCGCTGTGGACTTGTAGACCGACCACGCAGCCTCAGATCTGTTGTCGCACACTCAATGCGTCTTAGCAGCCTGGGCCCAGGCTGCTAAGACTCATTGATGTTGTGATGACGAAGGTGAATGTGCGATGAAGCAGTTGAGGCTGCGGCTCGCCTGCCGAGGCTGCTACGCCAGCAGCCACGCGGTCACTGCGATCACCGGGATCGACAGCAGCGTCGTCACGAGGGCGGAGTCGCGAGCGAGGATCTCACCGCGCCGATAGCGGGTCGCGTACACGAGGACGTTCTGTGCGGTCGGCAGTGCGGCGATCACCACCTGACCGAACAGCTTGTGCCCGGTCATTCCGAACATCCAGCGCGCCGTCGCATAGGCGAGAAGCGGCATCGCGACCATCTTGAGGATCGAGGCCAGGACGATGTCGCGGCGAGGGCTCTCGCCCTTCTTGAACACGGTCACGCCGGTCAGCGTGAGCCCGAACGCGAGAAGGGCGAGCGGGGCAGACGCCCGACCGAGCATGTCGGCCGACTCGAGGATCGATTGGGGAGGTGTCCATCCCGACACCGACACGATCAGTCCGACCGCGCCGCCGATCAGGATCGGGTTGCGCAACGGCACGGCGACCGTCCGCCATACGGATGTTCGCGTCGACCCGTCGAGTGCGGTCAGATCGAGGGTCGCCAACGCGACAGGTGAGTAGAACACGATCTGGAAGAGCAGCAGAGGAGCGATGAACGACGCGTCGTCGAGGACGAAGATCGCGATCGGCAGGCCGAGGTTGACGGTGTTCACATACGACGCTGAGAGCGCACCGATCACCAGTTCGGGGATCTCGCGTCGCAGCCACAGGCGCGCGATGACGAGGTACACGAAGCCGACAGCCAGCGCGCTGATCGACGCAACGGCGAGGGTCGACGAGAAGACCGCGGACAAGTCACTCGTCGCCAGCGAATGGACCAGGAGCGCGGGGGTGCAGACGAAGAAGACGAGTCGCGACAGTGTGGTGGAGGCGTGGTCGCCGAGAGTGCGGGTGCGGCCGAGTAGGTAGCCGAGACCGACGATTATGAAGATCACGGTGAACCCGGATACGACGCCTGACACCCCGCAATACTAGGGTCCGTCGCCGCATGTCGAAGGTCTCACCTCCCACGTTTTGCCATGCGAGGCTTCGGCCGGTTAGTCTGTTCAGGTTGTGTGCCGCGGTCGGATTGCCGTGGATGCAGGCGATCAGCGGGCGAGGCGGTCGGGACAGACCCATACCCATACCCGCGCCGAACGTGAGGAAGGGCGAGAACCATGGCAGTACCGAAGCGCCGGATGTCGCGGGCCAACACCCGCAGTCGTCGGTCGCAGTGGAAGGCAGACAATGCTCCGCTGCAGGAAGAAAAGATCAATGGCGTCACGCAGCGCGTGCCGCGTCGTCTCGTCAAGGCCGTCAAGCTCGGCCTCGTCGATCTCGACCGTCGCTGAGACTACTCGCGACGAACTGATGTGAACGGCTGCGGCCGACGAGTTTCGACTCGTCGGCCGCAGCTGTTTTTCTGACACAAGCATCTCGGAACGGTAACGCCGCCGATGGATTCTCGGCCTCGTCAGCCGCGTAAGACGCGGTATGGGCGCCGAGTAGTGTCGGGTGCGGCCGCAGACTCGCGAATAGGGGATCCACTGGTGGGTACAGGTAAGTTCTCCGACGGATTGTCCGGGAAGCCGGTAGACGTCGCCAAGGTTCCCGGAATTCCGGTCAACAAGCGCGTCTTCTTCGGTGCCAGCGCAGGCATCATCGGCATCATCGTGTGGGCACTCATCGACACCGACGGCGCGGACCGCGTCATTCAAGCCGCGGTCACCTGGGTCGCCGCTGAACTCGGATGGTTCTACATCGGGCTCGTCGTTACCGTGCTGTTGTTCGTCCTCTGGGCGGCCCTCTCGCGCGTCGGCGGAGTCAAGCTCGGCCCTGATCACTCCAAGCCCGTCTACAATCTGTTCTCCTGGACGGCGATGTTGTTCGCCGCCGGAATCGGCATCGACCTCATGTTCTTCTCGGTCGCCGAACCCGTCACCCAGTGGATGCAGCCGCCGACCGGCGACGGGCAGACCCTGGAGGCCACCCGGCAGGCCGTCGTGTGGACCCTGTTCCACTACGGGATCATCGGCTGGGCGCTGTACGCGCTCATCGGCATGTCGCTCGCCTACTTCGCCTACCGCTACAACATGCCGTTGTCCCTGCGGTCCGCGCTCCGGCCCGTCTTCGGCGACAAACTCGACGGGATCCTCGGCGACTCGGTCGACATCGCCGCTCTACTCGGTGCCATCTTCGGTTTGGCGACGAGCCTCGGCATCGGTGTCGCGCAGCTCAACGTGGGTCTCGAAGACCTGTTCGGGATCGCGCAAAGCCACTGGGCGCAGGCCGGACTCATCATCGTCGCGGTCGCGATCGCGACGTTGTCGGCGGTGTCGGGCGTCGACAAGGGCGTCAAACGGCTCTCCGAAATCAACGTGATCATCGCGCTCGGTCTGCTGCTGTTCGTCCTCATCGCCGGCTCGACGACCTACCTGATGAACGCACTCGTTCAGAACATCGGCGACTTCGCCAGCCGCTTCCCGTCGATGGCGCTCGACACGTTCGCCTACCAGGACACCGGTGACTGGAAGGCGACGTGGACGCTGTTCTTCTGGGCGTGGTGGATCGCGTGGGCGCCGTTCGTCGGCCTGTTCTTGGCGCGGATCTCCCGCGGCCGCACCATCCGGCAGTTCGTGTTCGGCACTCTTACCATTCCGTTCGTGTTCATCCTCGTCTGGATCTCGATCTTCGGTAACAGCGCGCTCGAGATCGCTCGCGGAAACAGCGACTTCGCCGACACCGCGGTGAACACGCCGGAGGAGGGGTTCTACGCACTGCTGCACGAGTACCCCGCAGCACCGGTCCTGGTGGTCGTCGCGACGTTCACGGGCCTGCTCTTCTACATCACGAGCGCCGACTCGGGCGCCTTGGTGATGTCCCACTTCAGTTCCCACGTCACCGACAACGAGTCGGACGCCGCCCGCTGGGTACGAGTCTTCTGGGCGGTCGTCACCGGGCTGTTGACCATGACGATGCTGTTGATCGGCGGCATCACCACGCTGCAGAACGCGACGGTGATCATGGGCCTGCCGTTCGCGGTCGTCATCGCGCTGATGATGCTCGGGCTCTTCGGAGCGTTGCGTGCCGAAGGCGACTGGGTGGATTCGCGGCGGAGCGCCATGACGCACGCGCTGTCGCATCGGTCGTCAGGCGGTACCGCGTTGAACTGGCGGCAGCGGGTCGAACGACTCGTCCGATACCCAGATTCCAATGACGTCAGGAAGTACTCCGAAAGCGTTGTGCGGCCGGCACTCGATGAGGTCGCGGCCGAACTCGTCGCGTCGGGCATGGACGCGAAGGCCGGATCCGCCCACGTCGACGCCTACGACTTGGAGAGCCATCACCTCGACGTCGACTTCGGCGGCGGCCGCACGTTCCACTACCAGGTGTATCCGACGCGGCACCCGACACCGGTGTTCGGGCGCTCGCCCGACTCGGGCGACATGTTCTTCCGCCTCGAAGTGTTCACGGCGCAGGGCAGTGAGGGCTTCAACGTGTTCGGACTCACCGAACCGCAGATCATCTCGAACGTCCTCGACCAATACGAGCGTCATCTGCACTATCTCGAGTTGGTCGGCGGCGACACCGCGACGATCGTCGGTGAGCAGGTCGTCGACTGGTCCGCCGACTTCCCGGACGGATCCGACGTGGCGCCCACGCAACCGGGATCTGCAGCAGAATCGGCGAGTGCAGGCCGAGAATCACTCGACGTAGAACCAGGACTCGCATCAGAGGCCGGAGCCACGGGCCCGGCGAAGGAGGAATCGTGACTGCACAGACGCTGTTCGTCGACGGACGGTGGGAGGCCGCAGCCGACGGCGCGACCCGCGACATCCGGTGTCCTGCAGACGGAAGCCTGGTGGCGACCGTCAGTGAGGCGAGCGCGGCCGACACCGAGCGTGCCATCGCGGCAGCGCGACGCTCGTTCGACGACCGCCGCTGGGCGTCGGTTCCGGCGGCCGAACGAGGCAAGCTCCTGGCGAGGCTCGCCGACGGCATTCGGGAACGTCACGAGGAGTTCGCCCGCGCCGAAGCGCTCGACACCGGTAAACGGATCGTCGAAGCACGCATCGACATGGACGACATCGTCAACTGCTTCGACTACTTCGCCGAACTCGCGTCCAAGGACGCGGGGCGGCTGGTGGACGCCGGATCGGAAACGGTCGTCAGTCGAATCCAATACGAACCTGTCGGCGTGTGCGGCCTGATCACACCGTGGAACTACCCGCTCCTGCAGGCGGCGTGGAAAATCGGTCCGGCGCTCGCCGCAGGCTGCTCGTTCGTTCTCAAACCTGCTGAGCTGACGCCGCACACTGCCATCCTGACGATGACGTTGCTCGACGAACTGGGGCTTCCGGCGGGGGTCGCGAACCTGGTGACGGGTGCGGGCGCTCAGGCTGGCGCCCCGCTGTCCGAGCATCCGGACGTCGACATGGTCTCGTTCACGGGAGGGCTCGTGACGGGCCGGGTCGTCGCGGCGTCGGCGGCAGGCACAGTCAAGAAGGTGGCGCTCGAACTCGGCGGCAAGAATCCGAACGTCGTGTTCGAGGACACCGACTTCGACGCGGCGGTCGACAACGCGCTCAACGCGGCATTCGTCCACTCCGGGCAGGTGTGCTCGGCAGGCGCACGTCTCGTCGTCGAGGAGTCGATCGCCGAGCGGTTCGTCGACGCACTCGTGGAGCGCGCCGGGCACATTCGGATCGGCGGGCCGTTCGACGACGCCGCCGAGACCGGACCGCTGATCTCGGCGGCTCACCGCGACAAGGTGCACGCCTACGTGCAGGCCGGCGTCGCCGAGGGGGCCCGACTTCGCTGCGGTGGCGAATTCGCCACCGGCACATCGGGTTCCACCGACCTGGATGCCGGTTTCTACTACCGGATGACGGTGCTCGACCAGGTGCGGCGCGGTATGTCGGTCGTCGTCGACGAAGCGTTCGGACCAGTCGTCACCGTCGAGACGTTCACCGACGAGGACGACGCCGTCACGATCGCGAACGACACGGCCTATGGTCTCGCGAGCGCGGTGTGGACGCAGGACGCGGGCAAGGCGCAGCGGATCGCGAACAGGCTGCGCCACGGCACCGTGTGGATCAACGACTTCCATCCGTATCTGCCGCAGGCCGAATGGGGCGGCTTCGGGCAGTCGGGGGTCGGGCGTGAACTCGGCCCAACCGGACTCGACGAGTACCGCGAGGCCAAGCACGTCTATCAGAACATCGCACCAGAGGTGACCGGTTGGTTCGCCGACCGGACAGACGAGGGGAACTGACATGAGCACCGACTCCTTCGATTACGTCGTCGTCGGCGGCGGTTCGGCAGGCTGTGCGGCGGCCTCCCGGCTCTCCGAGGATCCGTCGGTCCGCGTCGCGCTGATCGAGGCCGGTCCCGACGACCGCGGCGTCCCCGAGGTACTCGCGCTGAATCGTTGGATGGAGTTGCTCGAATCGGGATACGACTGGGATTACCCGGTGGAGCCGCAGGCCTCGGGGAACTCGTTCCTTCGGCATGCTCGTGCGCGTGTCCTCGGCGGCTGCTCGTCGCACAACTCGTGCATCGCGTTCTGGCCCCCGCGCGAAGACCTGAACGATTGGGAGACCAGGTTCGGCGCGACCGGCTGGAACGCCGAGAATCTGTGGCCCGTCCTCAAGCGACTCGAGACCAACGAGGACGCGGGCCCCGACGCGCCGCACCACGGTGACAGCGGTCCGGTCCAATTGATGAACGTGCCGCCGAACGACCGATGCGGTGTGGCGCTCCTCGAAGCAGCAGCCGAGGCGGGGCTGCCGACCACCCCGTTCAACACCGGGAGCACGGTGACCCGCGGCGCCAACTTCTTCCAGATCAACCGCCAGGCCGACGGCACTCGCGCATCATCGTCGGTCTCGTATATTCACCCGATCGCCGACCGCGAGAACTTCACGCTCCTCACCGGACTGCGTGCGCGTCGACTCCTGTTCGACGGCACCCGCTGCACGGGCGTCGAGGTGGTCGACAATCAGTTCGGACAGGCACGGACGATCACCGCCGAACGCGAACTGGTGCTCTCGTCGGGTGCGATCGACACCCCGAAGCTGTTGATGCTGTCCGGTATCGGGCCGGCCGACCACCTCCGCGAGAACGGTGTCGATGTTCTCGTCGACTCGGCCGGAGTCGGGCTGAACCTGCAAGACCATCCGGAAGGCGTCATCTCGTGGGAGGCGAAGCAGCCGATGCCGACCGACTCCACCCAGTGGTGGGAGATCGGGATCTTCGACATGGTCGACGACGGCCTCGACCGGCCGGACCTGATGATGCATTACGGAAGCGTGCCGTTCGACATGCACACGGTGCGGCAGGGTTATCCGACCCGTGACAACGTCTTCTGCCTCACTCCGAACGTGACGCACGCGCGGTCGCGCGGCACCGTCCGTCTGCGCTCGCGTGACTTCCGAGACAAGCCGATGGTTGACCCGCGCTACTTCAGCGACCCCGAAGGGTACGACATCCGCATCATGACGGCGGGCATCCGGCGAGCCCGCGAGATCGTCGCCCAGCCCGCACTCGCCGGATGGGCGGGAGAGGAGTTGTTCCCGGGTCCAGGGGTCGTCGACGACGCGAGCCTGGCCGACTACATCCGCGCCACCCACAACACCGTGTATCACCCGGTCGGAACGGCGGCGATGGGATCGGCCGACAACGCTCCCGTCGACGCCGACCTCCGCGTCAAGGGCGTCGAAGGCCTTCGTATCGCCGACGCCTCCGTCTTCCCCGAGCACATCTCGGTGAACCCGAACATCACCGTCATGATGATCGGCGAACGCTGCGCCGACCTCGTGGCAGGAAAGGCCTGACCGAGTCCTACTCGGTGATCGAGCGGTACCGCCCCGTCGATCGAGCGGTACCGCCCCGTCGATCGAGCGGTACCCAGGACGGCGCCACCCACGCTGCAACGGGGGGGGGGAGCACAGCCAGCAAAATGGGGGGGGGCCACACGCGCTCCAACTGGGGGGGG